>JH610466.1 GCA_000252485.1 Prochloron didemni P4-Papua_New_Guinea
TTTAAAATCTTGGAATTTGTCTAAAAAAAGATTGACTTGCTCGTATAGATCTGGTACTACTTCATGAATTTTTTCGATAAACTCAGGAGAACCACCCAAGATCCCATGATGTTCGTGGGAAACCATCACACCCCATAAGCCTCTCTCTGAGTACATAACGTATTCTGAGAGAAATTCCATATCTATCCCAGCTTCAATTCGTTTCTCATATTTTAAAAAAGAACCATTGCCCAACAACTCCTCTAGTAGTATATAGCAGTGGTTAACATGGCCATCAAAAGGAAATAGCTGGGTTAGGTAGCAGCCTTTGTCTCCTATACTAGATGCTGCCGCAATTAAGCCATCCAGAAGTGGTGGCTCAATGTCAATATCGCAGGGATAGACAATGACACGTTCAATAATATTTGGGGAAAAAGTCTCCCTAAAAGGGTCGTCGTTAACAAAGACTTTTCGGAGCATGGGTTCTGCTTGGACTTTATATTCTGCTTCAGTGAGACCGTACATGATTTTTCCGTTTAATATGTATTAGAAAACAAGAAAGAACGAATTTTCAACGCTGTTTTACCTCATGGTAATCCTGTTTCTTGTAACATTCTCTCGGCAGTTTCTTGTCCATAGACGTGTGTTAACAGTCCAGGCAACCATTCTAACGTAGGGTTCAACCCATAAGCTTTAAGATCTTGGAATTTGTCTAAAAAAAGATTGACTTGCTCGTATAAATCTGGTACTACTTCATGAATTTTTTTGATAAACTTAGGAGAACCACCCAA
Source organism: Prochloron didemni P4-Papua_New_Guinea (assembly GCA_000252485.1). Classification (GTDB taxonomy): domain Bacteria; phylum Cyanobacteriota; class Cyanobacteriia; order Cyanobacteriales; family Prochloraceae; genus Prochloron; species Prochloron didemni. The sequence goes on from JH610466.1 coordinate 771, forward strand.
CATCCCATGATGTTCGTGGGAAACCATTACCCCCCATAAGCCTCTCTCTGAATACATAACGTATTCTGCCTGGAAATCCATATTTATCCCAGCTTCAATTAGTTTCTCCTGTTCACAAAAAGTACCATCATTGCCCAACAACTCCTCTAGTAGTATGTAGCAGTGATTAACATGGCCATCAAAAGGAAATAGCTGGGTTAGGTAGCAGCCTTTGTCTCCTATACTAGATGCTGCCGCAATTAAGCTATCCAGAAGCGGTGGCTTAATTTCAATATAACAGGGATAGACAATGACACGTTCAATAATATTTGGGGAAAAAGTCTCCCCAAAAGGGTCGTCGTTAACAAAGACTTTTCGGAGAATGGGTTCTGCTTGGACTTTATATTCTGCTTCAGTGAGACCGTACATGATTTTTCCGTTTAATATGTATTAGAAAACAAGGTCTACATCTATAATACTGCTATAAATTAGCAAAAGGCAATCTTATAGAAGAGACCTACGAAGGTAGAGGCTAGATTCTTTTCCGTTCGGGGAATAATAATCTTCTCAACAAATCTACTGTTGCTGGAATCCACCGAGGTAAAGGTTTCGGATTTTGATAAGGAGGATCGATATCGGGTTGTTCTTGAATTGGTCGATAGTCGGGTGCATCTTCTAACGTTGGTTCTTTTGCTGGTAACAAATCAGGAATAGGTCGAGGACAAGAATAATCATCGTTACCTGGGTATTCAAACTTGATTTCTGTGGCGAGTTCATGACCAGGAGTCTCATGACGACTGTTGCCACGAGAGCTATCTTTTTGAAGGTCTATCGTGGGTATTGGTCCACTGTTACCAGAAGGTCGGAGGGCCGATCTTCCTCCAGGACCTTTAAGAGGTGCGGAAATCAACCAAGGAAACGGAGCGTTTGGACTAATATCTCGAATTGAACGTTCTTCTCGCTGTGTTATCAGATAAAACCAAGTTGTGGCTTTGGTCAATGCTATGGCGTAATCACGAGACTCTGGATATAGGTAAATGCTACGTCCCCGAGGACGACGTTGAGCAATATTTAACAGTGCTGTTAGCTCAACAGATGTCATCCCAGAGGGATCTACTAGGCTTAATGGTTGATTACCAACATATCTGTATAGGTTAGCATCTCCACCAGCAAAACTAATTTGGTCTTCATTCAAAAATCGCCCCAATAACACATTGTAGTAACGAGTTCGATAGAAATAGAGTCCCGTCTTAAAATCAAACTCTCGGGAGGTAAACAAATAGCGATTTTCAAACTGCTCATCCGTCTGAGCAATAACATTGCCAAAGGAATCGTAAATATAGTGATTCATCACCTCCCCACTACTATCCACCACATCCCGAATCGTTCCCAAATGGTCGCTCAAATACCAAAACACACCATCATTAGTATCTTCCTGCGCTAAAATTTGGTCAATCCTAGAACCGTAAAAATAACGCTTGTCAAGGAATGGTTTCTCATTTCCTTCAGTGCCATCTGCATCTACAAAATCTAAAATCACATGTTCTCGATCATAGACAAAATAGGTTACCGCTGCCGAGATATTATCTGAAGGATTCTCATCTACACTCTTAGAAATACGACGATTAAAAACATCGTAGGTGAATTCAACTTTAAGAGTAGGAATATCTGATTGTTGATCAACAATAGCAACCAAACGGTTCCAATAATCCCACTGATATTCTCGCACGTTCCCCGTAGCAATTTCTGTCTGACGAATCAGATTACCTTGACCGTCGTATTCATAGTGATAAACTCCGTCCGATTGCAATCGATTGTTAGGGGACGTTACATAGCCATCTCCATGGAGAGAAGAACTAGTTCGATTGCCATTTTCATCGTAGCTGTAAAACTCATCAGGATTGTTGGGGTTATCCCTGTCAGCCTCAACTAATTGATTGCGCTGATCATAGCTATAATTGGTTGTCCCGTCAACATCGGAAATCTGGGTAATTCGATTTCCTGCATCATAGCTAAAATTGTAAAACCCTAACGTTTCAGTCAACCCATTACTATGAGTCAGATTTGTTAACCGATTCAATTCATCGTATACAATTGTCGTCCCCGTCACCAACTGAGTACCATTGAGATCAGAATAGCGATTAATCTCCTCATATTGACCAATGGCATCGTAGCGAAAATCCACCCGTTTATCTGCTACCTCATTGCCAGTCTGGGTAATCTGAGTTACTCGGTCTAACTCATCGTAAGTATAGGTAGTTATTCCTCCAGCTTCCCCATCAATAACATCCCTCACTTCGGTGATATTGCCATTACCATCATAGCTATAAGTCAAAACTACATTGGGAACCCCAGGAGTACCCCCATTATCTATGGTTAGTAAACGACGGAGTTCATCGTAACTATAGCTATAGCTTGAATCTGGGTCCCTCACAGCAATTAACTGGCTGGCGGCATCGTAGCTATTAGAAATAGTGTGAATAGTATTGCCAACAGTATCGAGCCAGTTTTCCGAGATTAGACGGTTGAGACCATCGTAAGTAAACTCCCTCACCCGACCGTTGCGGTCCGTAGTAGAAAGCCGATTTCCTACTCCATCATATTCAAAGGAACGAGTATGACCTAACTGGTTAGTTTCAGAAACCAATCGATTGCGAGCATCATATATATAGCTAGTTCGATTGTTCACTGGGTCGGTGATGGAGAGAACATTGCCGTTCAAATCATAGGTAGTAGAAGTTGTCCCACCTTCCGCATCAGTAACAGCAATTTGTCGATTGAGGGCATCGTATTCAAAGTAAGTAGTATTGCCATTGGCATCGATTTCAGCAACCACATTACCCGCTTTATCGTACTCGGTGCGACG
>JH610467.1 GCA_000252485.1 Prochloron didemni P4-Papua_New_Guinea
TTTCCTGCGTTAAGCAATATTGTTACTTGGTTTTTTAGAGAGTAATAATTAGGCTGGTTTAATACTGCTAGATCTAAAAAGTCATCTCCATTCAAATCAGCTACAGCAACTTCGGCATCATACCCTCTCCCTATGGAGTAGCTAGAAGCAGTGTCAAAGGAACCATCTCCATTACCTAGCAAGACTGAGACAGTATTGCTATAACTGCTGTTTTCATAAGCCACCAGGTCATCTATACTATCCCCATTGAGGTCTGCAACAATCAACTCATCAAAGTCATCATCTAGTTTGTAAACTGGGTTGGGAAATAGTTGTCCAGAGACACTTTGCTGGCTGATTTTATCTTTAATACTCACAACGTTGCCTTGTTGGTCGTAAGTATATTCTGTGGAGTTTCCTCTGCCGTCTGTTCGCTTGGTGATGAGGTTCTCTTGGTTGCGCTCTACTTTGGGCAGGAAACCTTCTCCATCTACTGAGGAGACTAAGCGACTGGCTTGATCTACTTCTGCAGCGATTACGTTACCATTGCCATCGGTATAGGAACTGACTGGCTCGGAGAGTAAAGACACTACGGGGGGACTGAGAGGTTCTATAGTCTCTTCTGGGGAATACAAACCTTGGACCTGTACGGGTGCTACTTGAATCTGAGAACCGTCTTTGCGCAGTCCCCCGCTAACTCGTCCGGCAAAATCGTAAAATGCGGATTCCCGATGGCCGAGCTGGTCTACTTCGGCGATCATGTGGTGGCTGCTGTCGTATTCCCAGGTGCGACTGGAACCATCGGGTTCGGTCACCCGCACTAAGTTGCCTGCTCCGTCGTACTCTAGTTGGGTGGTGCGTCCCCCTGGGTCGGTAATGCTGGTGACTTTCTCCCCGGTATAGGTAAAGCTAGTTTCTAAGCCCACTGGGTCGATTATCTTGCTCAGTCGGTTCTCTTGGTCGTAGATGTATTGGGTTTGATTGCCGTCGGGTTCCGTTACGGAGTCCAGTTGATGTTGGCTGTTAAATACCTGGACTGTTTCATCTAAAAGGGTACGACGGAAGGTACCGTCTTCTAATTTCTCTAGGGTGGAATAGTCGGAGGGGGGCGATATATAGGTTGAACTTACGGAAGAAAATTTGGTTGAAGATACTAATGTTGGTGCGGTGCGTTGCGCCCAGCTTCGCGCCGCTCTTAGCGCCCGCACCCTACTAAGGTCGCTACTAATTGCGGTGCGTTGCGAACGCACCCTACTAAGAGGGTCGCTACTAATTGCGGTGCGTTGCGAACGCACCCTACTAGGGTCGCTACTAATTGCGGTGCGTTGCGAACTACTAAGAGGGTCTGCGGTGCGTTGCGCCCAGCTTCGTGCGGTGCGTTGCGAACGCACCCTACTAGGAGGTTGTTCAAAAAGCAATTCGCTCCCATCTCCATCGATTAATAATAGGGAACCATCTTCGTTTTCTACTAGTTGGATTAGTCCGGCTAGGCCCCAGCCGCTGCCAAAGGCACTATGGATGGTGTTGATGTGGAGGAAATCTCCTCTGCTGGCGGTGGATGTCCCTGCAAAGAGATTTCCTGTAAAGCGCCGGATACCGGATGTTATTTCATATTGATATTTCCCGGAAGGCTGGTGGCTCAAGTCTGCTTGCAAGGCTGCGTCTATATTTCCTCCTCCTTCCGGAATGGACCAGAAATGCTCTCCCCCCACTAAACCGTATTCTGTGCCGCTGTAACCGGGTAGGGACAGGACAAAGTCTCCTCTACTGACTTCTAGCTTCGCCACTAGTGTGTTATCGGGGTCGTCGGGAACGTTGTCGTAGCTGAAATGGACGATGGGTCGGGGGTCGGCTCTGAGAGAATCGTAGGTGAGGGTGAGACTGCGGTTGGTTCCTAAGGATTGATAGGATACCAAGTTGTGAGTCTCGATTAAAGCCCCGGAGTGTAATTCTACTTCCGAGTTAACGGAACAGGTTGCCAAGCATTCTGGCTCTCCTGGGTCTGGGTTGTTGGGATTTTGGGGAGGGTTTGGCGGTTTCGGAGGAGGGGGGGTAAACATATGCCAACTACTGTTGCGAATGCCTCCCTGAATGGTTTCTACTACTGTTCCATCGGCACTCACTTGTCCCAGGCCCACTTTGTCGAAGTCCCCAGTTTCGGGATTGATGGACCACAAATCCATCACTGTTCCGGGTGGGTAGCCTGCTATGTTGGGTAGGGTTAAGGGGGCAGGGGTGTTAAAGACCATCTCTCCTGGTTGGATGGTGACTACTAAATCTGGGACTAAGTTTTCTGGCAAGGCGGCAGGGGTCAAATCATTGGGCACTTTAGTGATGCTCAATTGTCCGGTAAAGGCTTGTCCTTGTTGATTCTCTAAGGTTCCTGCGGCTACAAATACTTCTGCTCCACCAATGGCGGCTGTGGTTACGGTGGTATCTACTGCTGGGTCTACGGTTACTGCGTTGGCTGTATCGATTGGGGGCAGGTAGATGGTTCGGTGAATAATGTTTTCAGAGCCTTGATATACTGAGCGCCCTAGGAGTAAGGATAGTTTCTCGGGGATAAAGGGATAGGTATGGGAACCGGTAATTAAATCTCCCCGCACTAATAAAGTGTCTGCGGTTAGGGGTTCTGCTGTTTCTAGGGTGAAACTTCCGTCTGCTGCGGTTACTGTCTGTAACTCCCCTAATTCAATGACTACTCCTACTAATGGTTCTAGGTCTGTATTCTGTATTACGCCGGAAATCCTGGTGGTAGTTACTGGGTCGGCTACTACTTCTAGGGTGACTTCCTGGCTGGTTTCTAATAGTCCATCGCTAGCGATAATGGTGAAGGTATAAGTGCCTAGTTGCTCTGGTGTGGGGGCAAATTCTAGGGTTCCATTGCCTTTCAATTGGCCATTGGGCAGGGGTTGTTCTGTTTTTAGGGTGAATGTGACCCTATCGCCGTTGGCATCTGTTGCCTCTAAGGGCACTGTCAACCGTTCTCCTGGTTTGACGGTCAAGGTGCTAACTGGCTGGAAACTGGGAGGTTGGTTTTCCCCTCCGACTAAGACTGTGGGGGCTAGGTTTAATGGTAGTAATTGGGGATTGGTGAAGCTGACGGTAACTGGATGGGATATATCTCCTGTATCTAGTCCCCCTGGTGCAATACCATTCCTGAGACTGATATAGGGATTGCCGTTGTGGTCTAATCCGGAACTGTTGGTTATTTGCACGGATTCTGGCAGGTTTTCAAAGACTATCGCTACTTGACGGTCAAGGGGACTGCCATGGTTTTTAACTGTGACTTGAGCGGAGTAGTTCCCTGTTACTCCATCTAATTGCTGGTTTTGCCAGAATAGTTCTAGATTTTCGCCAAGATTCAGGTTGCTTAAGTTGAGGGCTGGTCCTGGTTCTAGCGGGGTGGAATCCATGGGGAAGATGGGGGGAGTAATTCCTTGTTCATCTACTGTATTGCTCCAGTTATGAATTTTGACGGTGCTGCCAGTATCTCCATCTTGATTGACTAGCTGGAACTGTAAGAGGCCATGGGTGAAATCTGCCAATTCTTCTGCCAATGGGCTCAGGTCTAGTTCTACTGTGTTGCCGTGGTATAGCACTAGTCCGGGGGTGTATTCGGCTGTATCGGAGCTCAGGGAGAAGAAGGGTGTGCCGGGGGTGCCGTTATCTAGGAGGGTCTGGCTGGGATTGTCTGGGTCTAGTAAATAAACCCACAGTGCGTCGGGGACAAATGCTGAAGTATCACTGTTGGCAAAGTTGGCATCTAGGTCAAATTGGAGGGTTCTGGTTCCTTGAGTTTGTCCCAGTTCTATGGTTTTGGTGGCTTGTACAAGGAAGCTATCTCTTTCGGCGAGGAAAACTGTATCGTTATTGGTGATTCCCCAACCGGTAGTATTTTCTGGACCGATAAGAATTTGCTCGGTTAATTGAAATTCTAGGTTTATTTCTGTTTGATTTCCGGCTTTGTCGATGGCGGTTAGTACAAGGGAATGGGTTCCAATGGTGGTGGTGGGTAGGGGACTGTCAAATCTTCCTTGTTGGTCGAGATGGAGAGTGAGGGGAGTTGCTCCATCTAGTTGATATTCTACTGCGGCAATTTGCTCTAATTGGTCTGGGATGGAGCCGATGATTCGGGGGTTTTTGCTATGATTACTATTCCGAATGGGGGTTTCTAGGAATAAGGAGGGGGCGGCTGTATCTAAGGTAAAGTCTAGTTGAATAATCTCGGATTGTTTTCCTTCTAGATCTGCGGCGATTAGTTCTAGGGTATAGTTGCCGTCTGGCAAGGAACTGTGGTTAATTTCTGTTAGTTTGGCTTGGTCTAAGGAGAAGCTACCATCTTCTGCAACTAGGGCAATTAATTCTCTAAATTCTTGTTGTTCGTTACTGAGAAAACGACCCTGGAAACTGGCTATTTCCCGAGGGGAATTAATGACTCCACTGATAGTGGGGTCTGAGGTCATGCTATCTTGAGCATTGGCGCCGGTATCGTTAGCTAGGGCTGCGGTTAGCTGGATCTTATCTTTGGCTCCTGCTGGATAGATTTGAAGGTTGGCAAACTGACTGACTGCGGTGGGATTCTTGATATCCTGGTCGTTGATAAAGGTTAAAAATGACATTTCTCCGGTGAAATATTCTCCCACTGGAATGACATAATGCTGCCAGTCTTCTTGTTCAGAAGGATTGTATTGATATTCCTCTATCCCCCAAGGTTGAGTGCCGTAAAGTTGGAAACTATACTTTCTGCTGGGGCGATTGTTGTTGTCAAAACCGATGGCATGAATTTCTCCTTCTATATCGCTTCTAAAGTGGAATTCTAAAATTGTATCTTCACTAATTGAATAGGGCAAGTCTACTTTCTGCCAACCGTTACCTATCAAGGTTAGCTCGTTGCCATCTTCGGAAATCTGGTAAACTAAATCTTTGTGTTGATTTTCTACGTAAACTTCTAGTTCATATTCCAGGGTTACTGCTTCCCCATTTTCAGCAAAAGTTGTTACTTGGAATAACTGGGGCTGGTCGTAGACTTTGATGTTGGCAAACTGGCTGATTGCTGTAGGATTCTTCACGTCTTCGTCGTGGATGAAGGTGAGATAATCCATCTGGCCGGTATAGAATTGGCCTACGGGAATGCGGTAATGCTGCCATTCAGAGGGGGTTAAGTTGTAATTGTGATAATGATTGGTTACGGACCAGTCTTGAGTGCCGTACAGTTGGAAGCTGTAATTTTTGCTAATGCGATTATTGTTGTCAAACCCAATGCCGTGAATTTCTCCTTCTTTATCGCTTCTAAAGTGGAATTCTAAAATTGTGTTTTTATTAATTGTATAGGGAAAGTCTACTTTCTTCCAACCATTCCCGGTCAAGGTTAGGGTATTGCTATCTTCTGAAATGTCGTAAAGGACTTCTTTGTGTTGGTAAGGACCACCATAGGGTTCTATGGCATATGGGACAATTATTTCTTCGCCGTTTTCAGCAAAGGTTGTTACTTGGAATAACTGGGGCTGGTCGTAGACTTTGATGTTGGCAAACTGACTGATTGCTGTAGGATTCTTCACGTCTTCGTCGTGGATGAAGGTGAGATAATCCATCTGGCCGGTATAGAATTGGCCTACGGGAATGCGGTAATGCTGCCATTCAGAGGGGGTTAAGTTGTAATTGTGATAATGATTGGTTACGGACCAGTCTTGAGTGCCGTAAAGTTGGAAGCTGTAATTTTTGCTAATGCGATTATTGTTGTCAAAACCAATGCCGTGAATTTCTCCTTCTATATCGCTTCTAAAGTGGAATTCTAAAATTGTGTTTTTATTAATTGTATAGGGAAAGTCTACTTTCTTCCAACCATTCCCGGTCAAGGTTAGGGTATTGCTATCTTCTGAAATGTCGTAAAGGACTTCTTTGTGTTGGAAGGGGCCCCCATAGGGTTCTATGGCATATGGGGCAATTATTTCTTCGCCATTTTCATCAAGGGTAGTCAGGTTCAATCTGGAGGGCAATTCATATATTTTCAGATTGGCAAATTGACTGTTAGCGGTAGGGTTGGCAATGTCTTGGTCGTTAATAAAAGTTAAATAGGATATTTCTTTGGTAAAGAACTGGCCTATGGGAATGAAATAATGCTGCCATGGGGCTTCTTCTGAAGAAGTCCGATTGTATTGATAGTCTGCTCTTCCCCAGGCTTGAGTGCCGTACAGTTGGAAGTGGAAATCTTTACTGGCGCGATGGTTGTCTTCAAAGCCAAGGGCATGAATTTCTCCTTCTGCATCGCTTCTAAAGTCGAATTCTACTACTGTATCTGGGGTGACAACATATTCAAAGTAGATTTTTTTCCAGCCGTTTCCTGTGAACTGGAGAATACTGCCATCTTTTGATTTGTTGACTGTCAGGTCTTTATCTTGACTATTTATATAACTGGTGATTGAATAATCGTTAAAGTCTAAGGGTTCTTCTGGATTTGCCTCGTTATCTGGAAGGAAATCGGCGGTATCTGTGCTGAAGGGGAGGTGAGCTGGTAATTGCTGTTCTGAAACTGTTTCTATTGCTGGCCACTGCCTTTTTAGGATATAATCAGGCTCTTGGGTCAATCCTACTAGTTGTTCTGGCCCGAAGTCCAATGTCTGTTGGTCATTTTCTGTTGGGTTCTCCCCCAGAGGTAGGGGCTGTAGCTGGAGTTGAGCAATGTTGTCAGATTGTAGCTGGGGACTGGGGTGGGTAAGGGGAATTCCTAGGAGGGGATCTACTGCTGGTGATAGCCAATCTGGATTGGGGCTGAAGGGTGAATCTTGCTGCAATAAGTTTGCATTTAGCTCTTCCATTGGTTTTATGCTCTTTTTTTTGTATATCTTATTATATTCTGATTTGGCACAAATGTGTCAACAGTGTATTTACTGAATTTATTCGAGTCTCGATAAATGTCTATTCCTTCTAAACACTTAGGCTCCGCAATCGTTTTTCTAGAGGGAGGCAAAAATTTTGTTGCAGGGCAAAAGTTACGCACATATCCCCCTAAATCCCCCTTACCAAAGGGGGACTTTGCGGAGGGTGTGGTCACAAACACAGGACTTATATCATGTCCGGTAGTATTGTAATTGTATAACTATACATCGGCGATTTCATTTGCATTGCCCCCTAAATCC
>JH610468.1 GCA_000252485.1 Prochloron didemni P4-Papua_New_Guinea
CTTTGAGGAGTTTTATCCCACCCCCTCCCTGTTTTCCCCCAGTGGGGGGACGGAGGGGGTGGGGGCTAGACAAATTATAGGTACGATATAAACGGACATGATATTACGCAAAATTTGGTCTAAGACACTATGGATAGTGTGGTGCGTTACGAACGCACTACTGATAGCGTGGCTGCGTAAGTCCTGAAACAGTTGAATTTTTAATTCTCAATAGTCACAGCTGACTCGCGATTGTTAGGCAGCCTATCCGGCTACCCCACGATTGATAAATAGCAATTCCCAATGAACAATTAACAATGAACAATTAAGAGGTTGACAAGAAAAATTTCCCTTTCGCTTTGTACAAAGGTGATGCAGCAGATGCAGCACTTTTGTACAAAAAAATGTAGCATGTAACGACACTTTAGGAGCGAAGCGCTATACAATTCAATTGCTCTCGGGTAGACAAGATAAAATTTGGTTGTGGTGGGCAATGCCCACCCTACAATTTTGGGAAAGATTTTCATTAGAAACTATTCAATTGCTCTCGGGTAGACAAGATAAAATTTGGTTGTGGTGGGCATTGCCCACCCTACTATTATTTTGATATATTCTAAAAAATAGAGAATTGAGAATTAATTTTTCTGAGAAATCGTTTAATACCTTGTTGCAACAGCCAACACATTAACAATGGAGCAAGGAAGATGAGGAGAATATTAAGAGATAGAAATTTGTCTAGATTAATCAGTACTGTTGTAATAACAATACAGCAAGATATTAGCCAAGAAAGCCAATTTAACCAGTCTGGATCTATTCTATAAGCAATCTTAAGCTGTACTATAATTTGCTCTATCAACCAGGAGTGAGCTGTAATTATTGTTTTGAGCAATTCTCCATCTTCTAAATAATCCTGGCCAATTTGATTGAGAATTTCTCCATGGAAAAAAAATAAACTACAGAGGGTTGCTTCTCCTTGATAATAAGTGGAGAAAGTCAGTCCCCACTGCAAATTTTGGTTATTATTTAATCCACAATATGAATGTAAATCTGCCAGTTGATCGGGAGTAAGATATAGTTTGCTCCCGGAGGTTTTTGCTTTTTCTATTTTAGCTATACTCGGTTGATCTAAATAAAAGCAAATGCCGTTACCTGAAGAGTGGGAATAGGTATTGTTTTTTGATTCAATCTGAATTAGATCTGATAAATCAAGCAAAGAGATAGAGGAAGTGGACTGGGTACTGAAAAAGAGATTTCTTGGCGTGCTGCGAAGCAGATCGCTTCGCGAGCGCTTTAGTAAATTTACCAAATTAAAATATTGCATATTTTCTGACTACATAGTTAATTAGTAATATTAAATCTGAAAATGGTTGCTACAGATACATTAGTGAATGATTTCAGCCCAGAAACCCGGTTTCTCCTATTATTTTAAGGATTAATGCTAAAATTTTGAAAAGAAACCGGGTTTCTCAACCCACGGGATAACCTCAATCTGTACTAGTATAGTTGATTGGGAAGATCGTAATGGGTGCGGTCACAAACAGTTGGGTAGAAGATCTAGTTGTTTCAGAATATTGTAACTGCAGTCCGTCAGGAGACTATTAATACTGCTTTTGACTACAGCTCCTGATGCTGTGGTGGGCAGTGCCGCACCCTACGAAAAAACTCTATCAACTAATTTTGAACACACTCATTCATTTCTAATAAGAATTAAAATGGATGATAAAGCTTAAAAGTTCTCGCCATTGTCTTGTTCCTCCTTCTACTCCATCTTGATGGATTGCTAAGATTTGCTCTTTGTGGGGATGGTGGAAAATTTCCTGGGCGTAACGGTTGAGAATTTGGCCATCTAGGTGAACTATTGTTTGTGCATAGATGGAATCGGTGGAAAGTTGCCTCAACTGGAGTTCTTCTGTATTTTCTCCTTGGGGGTTTTCTCTTTCTTGCCTGGCTAGTGCGCGATCGCAATTGTCCAAAGCTATTTTCAATTCTCTCATTTTACGCAAGCTGCGCACAAAACGACTATTATTTAGCAGCTTTTTGGTTTTGATAATTTCTTCTTTATTAGTTTGAGTTGGATTTGGGAGTCTACTAGTAATAGTATCCAAATCTACTGTGGGATCTGTGAGGATAGGATAGTTTTCAGGCAGATCTTCAAAATCAGAGTCGGGATCCGCAAGTAGGAGAGCATATTCTAATTCTAGTTTTCGTCGCAATTCCAGATAGGGTTCTCGCAGTGAAGGGTGAACTCCTTTTTCTTCTAAATAGGAGCTGGTGAGAAGATAAATATCTCGATATGCTTGCCAAGGAATAAATGGATCTCCACTAATACGCTCCACTACCATGGTGTTAATTTCCAGCGCCGTAATATCCACTAGGACTTCTGCCAGAGATTGAAGGAAGCCAAACCGATCTTTCCTCCGAGTCATCTCTCTACCTAACTGTTGCATTTGGGTTTGGTTATTATTGCGGCTGATCACCACAGATATAATCCTCCTTATCAATCTTGTTGGTTATCTTCCTCAATGGTGGAACTACCAAAGGGGTTTTCCCGATCTTCTTTGGGTTGCGGATTTTCTCGATCTAACTCTAATGGGTGTTCCAAGGCGGTATCGCTAAATGGTTCGTCTGTGATGGACTCTAGATCTAAATCGAATTCTTGTTCTGGTTTTCCCTCTGAAGATTATTATCTGGGGCAGAAAAGGCGTTTGTTTCTTCCCAGTCTCCCCAATTTACATTATCTTCTAAATCTAAAGATTCTAACTGGGGAGTATTAGTTGTGAGGGATTCGTCATCAACCATCCAATCTCCCCAATCTTGATCTTCTCGCATTTCCATGGATTTTAATTGTTCCAGAATCAGTTCTGTATCGTTGGTTTCCTCTGAGAAGTCTTGCCAATCGGAATCTTCCTCTTCTAAAGATAGATCCATGTTTTGCTCTACTTCATCAGATGCTTGCTCTGATGATTCTGATTCTGATAATTCTTCCCAATCCCAGTCTTCTTTAGCGATGGAGACATTCTCTACTACTTCATCAGATATGTGCTGCGATGGCTCTTTGTCTGATGATTCTGATAACTCTTCCCAATCTTGTTCGTGATCTGCTGAAGTTTGCCTGAACAGGTTCTCACTTCTGTGGGAATAGAGAGGGTTAGAGTCTTCAACTTCCGATTCCTCAGTTTTATCAATTTTTGTTTTCGATTTAAAAAGTTTTGGAGCTTGTTCTTGCCCAGATTCTCCTGTTTGTTGCTCTGTAACCTCTGTTTTATTCTTAGGTTCTAATGATGGTAGTTGATTCTGGGAATTCAAGGCTGGGAAATCTTCTCCATCTTCGTCAAACAATATAATTTTGACTTTTTCTTTGTCAGTTCTATAATTGGGAGAACTCAAATTCTTCCCAGTTTCTTTGCCCAAAGAATTTGAATATTTTTGAAAGGAAATCAATGTAGTATCAAAGTTTAATTGTTGCTGCTTTGCTTCTTGTTGATTGTTGTTTGATTTTGACTGAGGATCGTAACTTTTATTTTTTCTCTTGAATTGTCCTCCTCTTGGAGCGGAGGCATTCTTTGTTGTGGTTCTGGATCTAAATCTGTCAAGGTTAAGGTCGGATATTCTTCCTCGTCCTCTTCTGTTAACCCATCTTGTTGCGCTATAAAACCAGCATCAAACTGAGGAGATGGTTGTTGATTTTGTTTCAATTGAATGGTAGTAGCATTTTCATTTGCTTTTGCTGAAGGTAAAGTTACTGCTTTTTGCTGGGGGATGGCTTCTTCAGGGGTAATATCTAAATCTAATAAGGGGGATTGTGGGGATGAATTGGTTAGCTGTTGCTGTTTCAGTATTGCTAATACACTAAACAGTTTTTGTAAGCTTTGCAAATTGTTTTCTAGGATTTTATTTCCTTCTCTCACTTGTTGTAAGTGAAATTTCTGAAGTTCTTGATATGAGGCTTTACTAATCAACTGTTCGCCAATTTCATTGTCGATCGCCCCTTCTATCAAATTAATCCTGGTGCGCAAACGATTTCCCTGGGATTGAGAAGTTCCATCTCTAGTTTGTTCGTCATTGGCAGATGCTACCCAAGTGGTAATATTCAACTCGATAGCTTGGCTCATAGCCAGAGTAAAAGCTTCGGTAAGTTTTCCCGCTTTGAGTGCTGCTTTGAAATCGTCGCTGGCCGCCATAATACTCTTCTCCTTAAAGTCCTGCGTCGTTTTGTTTATCAACCCTAGGTAGTAACTGATTTCACTTCACTAATAAATTGTCATTCTGATCGAGAACTGGTTTTGTTGGGGGATGTTCTTGAGGTAAGAGGGATCGGGTACGATTCAAAACGACAAACATTTTCTGCAAGCTTTCCAGGTTTTGCAAAATCATCTGGCATCCTTGTTTAACCTGGGCTTGGTGAAATTTTTGCAGTTCTTGATAAGGTCCATTGCCAATAAACTGGCTGCCTACTTCATTTTCCATCTGCCCATTTAGCAAGTTCATCCGGGTGCGTATCCGGGAACCGGGTTGAGGTGGCGAGTCATTGATTATTGTTGCCGAAGATCCTACCCAGGTAGTAATTTCTAACTCAATTGCTTGACTCATTGCTAGAGTTAGAGCTTCAAATATTTCCCCTGCTTTTATTTTGGCTTTGAATTCTTCACTTGCCACCACAGCTGCCCTTCCTCCAAGAAAAAAGCTAATCAAACACCTGTGTGAATCTTATCCCAGAAATCCACGATCTGGTATCCCAAGTCCGCGAGAAGGAGACGCAATAAGGGCAGGCTGAGTCCGATAACATTGCTAGAACTTCCTTCTATCTGTTCTACAAATAGTCCTCCTTTTCCTTCTAGGGCAAAGCCGCCAGCGCATCTGAGAGGTTCTCCATCGGCTACATAGGCGAGTATTTCCCCATGGCTTATGTTGGCAAAATTGACTTTGGTAATACCGCAGCGATTCACTTCTTTTTTCTGTCTTTGATCTATCAGTACATGACCTGTATAGAGAATCCCTTCTTGTCCCCGCATTTTTTGCCAGCGGGCGATCGCCTCTTGGGAGGACTTCGGTTTCCCATATATTTCTCCACCGACTGCTAAGACAGAATCGCATCCTAAAATCAAAGCATCGGTAAATTTTGAGGCAACTGCTGCTGCTTTATAAGCTGCTAAAGTTTGCACGAGTTCTACCTCGTCGGCAAGCTGAACCTGAGATTCGTCAAAATCACTAGGACAAACTATTGGCTCTATCCCTACAGTTTGCAAAAGCTTGCGGCGAGCGGGGGAGGCGGAGGCTAACACGAAAGGGGGAACTTTCACAATTAATTATCAATTACCAATTATCAATCAATTTCCGGTTGGTTGCTTGACCAGAATTGGGGGACAACAATCTTGTCAATTCTATACATGATATCTGTGGGAAATGTAGTTAGCACTTCCTAGAGAAAGAATATTTGATATTTATTATAATTTTTATTTATAGTTTTTCAGAAAATTAAAGCATCCCCAATCGTCTTTTCTCATTGGCGGCTAGAGGGGATGCCTTAAAGGGAATGGGTTTGCCCTTCGGAGAACCTCAGGGCAGAAGTGCTGCATTAACTCACATTGGATAGAGAGGCAGCGACAAACATTAAACAACCCACCAGCAAGAATCCAGCTCCACCGATAATGAGGTAATTACGCTTTTCATCTTTCGTCGGTGCTTCTGCGGTATACATTCTTGGCTCTGAGGCGAAATTATTCAAACGTCCGCCTTCTTCTGTGGTATATGGCATAGATTTAATCCTCTTTTTTCTTATTGGGGCAGTAAATTTGGTTAAATTTCTTACTCTCTGTTAATACTATACAACAAATCTTTACAAATGTTCAATTTTAAAAATAATCTCCGAAAAATCCGGTTTCTGCGTAGGTCCTACAATGGACCAGATTTCAGCAAATTAGCTGATTTCCAAAATAAAGGAATATAAGGCAGCTCTGGAGGCATACGACGAGGCGCTCTAGAAATTGTCCCCAATCATAGTTGGGCAATGGGAAGAAAAGCCTTAGCTTTGTTCGAGTTGGAAAGGCTGGAAGAAGCTCTGCAGACTCTGGATCAGAGCCTATCAATTCGGTCTAGGGACTACTGGTCTTGGGGATTGCGCGGTAGAGTGCAATTGAAATTAAAGCGTATCCATGATGCTGTTGCTGATTTTGGGCGAGCGCTGAAAATTAATTCCAAGGATTATTGGTCTTGGAATAATCGCGCTATTGCTTTCAACTACTTACACCGCTATGAAAAAGCGCTGAGTGATAGCAAAAAAGCAATTGAAATAGCTCCGCAGATTTATAATTCCTGGGGAGTGATGGGGAATACTTTAAATAGTCTAGGGCGGTATGACGAGGCGATCGCTGCTTTTGACCGGGCTTTAGCAATGGCTCCGGATACCTATTGGAATTGGTATCGTCGGGGATTGGCAAAGGAAAAATTGGGTCGCTATGGAGAAGCGATGAGTGACTACCAAAGAGCATTGCAACTCAAACCTAATTATCCGGAAGCCAAAAAGAGTAGGGAGCGATTGTTTAATAAAATTTAATACTGTAGGGGCAGGGCAATGCTTTGCCCCTAGATCTTGCCTTGTCCTGTTGTTTTTCTGCTTTTCTGTTACGATGGCCTGAGAACAAAGAAGAAGTGATAGAGAAGGGAAAGGCGCTGAATGCAGGAATTTGATAAGTCAATATCTTTTGATGGAAGGGATATTAGACTGAGAGTAGGTTTACTCGCTCCACAGGCAGGTGGTTCAGTATTAATTGAATCTGGGGAAACGGCGGTTTTAGTGACGGCCACAAGGTCTGCAGTTCGTGAAGGAATAGATTTCCTACCTCTAATCGTAGACTATGAAGAAAGACTTTATGCAGTCGGTCGCATTCCAGGAGGTTTTCTCCGCCGGGAGGGCCGTCCTCCAGAAAAGGCAATTCTCTCTAGCCGTTTGATTGACCGTCCTCTTCGTCCTCTTTTTCCTAATTGGCTGAGGGACGATATTCAAATTGTGGCTACTACTTTATCTATGGATGAAGAAGTTCCGCCGGATGTGTTGGCGGTAACAGGGTCTTCAGTGGCTGTTTTGTTAGCTCAAATTCCTTTCTACGGACCAATGGCAGCAGTTCGGGTTGGATTACTGGGAGATGACTTTATTATCAATCCTACTTTTAGGGAAATAGATAATGGGGATCTGGATTTGATCGTAGCTGGCAGCCCCGATGGGGTGGTTATGGTAGAAGCAGGTTGCAATGAGTTACCAGAACAAGATGTGATTGAGGCCATAGATTTTGGCTATGAAGCAGTTCGGGAATTGATTTCGGCCCAACTAGAGTTGCTTAAAGAATTAGGCATAGAAATAGTAAAAGAAGAGCCGCCTCAAGTTAATGAAGAACTGCAACAGTTTATTAGCGATCGCGCTGGTGAAGAGATAAAAAAGGTACTCCATCAATCCGAGCTGGATAAAAATGGTCGAGATTTGGCTTTAGACGAAATTAAAGAAAAAGAGGTGGAAGCTGCGATCGCGGAATTACCAGAAGAAGATTCCTTGAAAGTTGCGGCCACGGAAGACTCGAAGATAGTGGGAAATCTCTTTAAAAAGCTGACGAAAAAGCTGATGCGCTCACAGATCCTGGAAGAAGGTATTCGGGTAGACGGACGGAAATTAGATGAGGTTCGTCCCATTTCCTGCCGGGTCGGCATCTTGCCTCAACGAGTTCACGGTAGCGGTCTTTTTAACAGGGGACTAACTCAAGTATTGTCTATTGTTACTTTGGGAACGCCAGGAGATGCTCAAGATTTGGCGGACAACCTCAACCCGGAAGATGAGAAGCGCTATCTCCATCACTATAATTTTCCTCCTTTCTCCGTGGGAGAAACCAAACCCCTTCGTTCTCCGGGACGGCGAGAAATCGGTCACGGTGCTTTGGCAGAAAGGGCTTTAGTTCCTGTCTTGCCCCGTCAAGAAGATTTCCCCTATGTAGTGCGGGTGGTTTCGGAAGTAGTTTCTTCTAATGGTTCCACTTCTATGGGATCTGTTTGTGGTTCCACTCTGGCTTTAATGGATGCGGGAGTTCCCATTACTAAACCAGTGAGTGGAGCGGCCATGGGTTTGATTGTAGAAGGGGATGAAGTGCGGATTCTCACCGATATTCAGGGCATTGAGGATTTCCTGGGAGATATGGACTTCAAAGTTGCCGGGACAGATATGGGGATTACTGCTTTGCAGATGGATATGAAAATCACCGGTTTGGCTATGGATACGGTGGCCAAGGCGATTCGGCAAGCAAAACCAGCGCGACTCCATATTCTGGAGAAAATGTTGGCGGTAATTGATCAACCTCGAGCTGATTTATCTCCTTACGCACCTCGTTTGCTGACGATGAAAATAGATCCTGAAATCATCGGCTTAGTTATCGGACCAGGAGGTAAAACCATTAAAGGGATTACGGATCAAACTGGGGCGAGAGTGGATATCGATGATGATGGTACGGTGACCATTTCCGCTATTGAGCCTCAAAGGGCTGAGAGGGCGAAGAAGCTGATCTACAACATGACCCGCAAGTTAAACGAAGGAGATGTTTATGTAGGTCGCGTCAACCGGATTATTGATATTGGCGCTTTTGTGGAAGTGCTTCCCGGTAAGGAAGGAATGATTCACATCTCTCAATTGGCTGAAGGTCGAGTAGGCAAGGTTGAAGATGTAGTTGCTGTTGGCGATGAAGTTGTGGTTAAAGTGCGGGGATTTGATAATAAAGGTCGTCTTAATTTGACCCGTTTGGGTATTCATCCCGATGAAGCTGCGGCGGCGCGGGCTGTAGCAATAGGAAGTTAATGGCAGCGACCAGTGACCAGCGATCAGTGACCAGTAACCAGTGAAAAGTAGCTAGTTGTTCCAATAATCTCTGGTCATCTCCTGCACTATCAACTGGATATAGCAACCACTTTGGCGGTTGCTATACAACGCCTCGAAGCTTTTTTAATTAAAAATACGAATAAAAAATAACATCTGTACTTATCTGTGTTCATCTGCGTTCATCTGCGGTTAAAACAACAAAGAACAAACAACCAATAACAAACAACAAACAACAAATGCAGCCCAATTCTGTTATTAAAGATTTAGTACTAGTTGGTGGGGGTCACAGTCACGCCATCGCCCTCAAACTTTTGGCTATGCAGCCTATTCCAGGAGTGCGCATTACTCTCATTTCCGATACTTCCCACACGCCCTATTCTGGCATGCTACCGGGTCACGTGGCAGGTTTCTACAGTTATGATGAAACTCATATGGATTTGCGTTGTTTGGCTGGATTTGCTCAAGCTCAATTTTATTTAGATAAAGCCGTAGGTTTAGACTTAGTTAATAATAGAGTAATCTGTAAAGATCGTCCTCCAGTTTTTTTCGATTATTTATCTTTAGATATTGGTAGTACTCCAGCTACAATTGGGGTTGATGGAGCTGAAAAATATGCCATTCCTGCTAAACCAGTACCCCTATTTCTTAATGCTTGGAATGACCTAATCACAAGTTATACTGAGAATAGAAATAAACACCTCTCTATTGCTATTGTAGGTGGTGGTGCTGGGGGAGTAGAATTAGCTCTGAATATGGATGCTCGTTTGCGTCAAATTAATCCTAGAGCATCTTTTACTATTCATCTTTTGCACGGACAAAGTCAATTATTATCCAATCACAATCAATGGGTGAGCAAGCGGTTAAAAGAGATATTATTACAAAGGGGAATTAAACTCCATTTATCTACTAGGGTAAGGTCGGTAAAAGCTGATAGAGTTGTGGTAAATTCTGGATTAGATCTGCCCTGCGATCGCGTTTTCTGGGTTACTCAAGCTTCCGCCCCTAGTTGGCTGGAAGAATCTGGTTTAACTCTAGATTCTCGGGGTTTTGTTTTAGTAGAAGATACTCTTCAATCAGTCTCTCATTCCCATATTTTTGCTGCTGGGGATATTGCGACCATGAAAAATTATTCCCGTCCCAAAGCGGGAGTATTTGCAGTGCGCCAGGGTAAGCCTTTATTTGTTAATTTGCAGCGAATTTTACTGGGAGAAAAGCTGGAACCTTATAGACCCCAAAAGCGCTTTTTAGGTTTAATTGGCACCGGAGATAAGAAGGCGATCGCTTCTTGGTCTTCTTTCGGTTGGCAATCTTCTTTATTATGGCATTGGAAAGATTATATTGACCGGAAATTCATGAATTTATTCAGCAATTTTCCCCCTATGTCCCAAGAACAGAAAGTTCACAGGCTAGAAGAACTAAAAGTTGACAGGCTAGAAGCCTATCCCAAAAGCAAGCAACAAACAACAAACAACAAACAACAAACAACAAATAACAAACAACAAAAAACAAACACTTCGGCTACGCTCAGTGCAGGCAACAAACAACAAACACTTCGGCTACGCTCAGTGCAGGCAACAAACCCTTGTAAAGGTTGCGGTGCAAAAGTTGGCAGTAGGGTTTTAGAAAAAGTTTTCCAGCGGTTGACCATCCAGCAAAATGAAGATATAATTATAGGTATAGATAAACCAGATGATGCAGCAGTAGTTAAAGTACCGAATGGTCAATTGATGGTTCATACTATCGATTATTTTCCCAGTCTAATTAACGACCCTTTTATCTTCGGTCAAATTGCTACCAATCACTGTTTGAGCGATATTTTTGCTATGGGTGCTACTCCTACAACTGCTTTGGCTGTGGCTACAATTCCCCATGGAAAAATGGCACAAATAGAAGAAACTCTCTATCAATTATTGTCAGGGGCTACAAAAACACTACATGAGAGTAAAACTGCCTTAGTTGGAGGACATACTACCAGAGGGACAGAATTAGCTTTTGGCTTGTCTTGTAACGGTGTAGTTGATGAACAGAAAATACTGCGCAAAAGCGGGATGAAATCGGGTCAGGTGTTGGTTTTAACCAAGGCGATCGGAACAGGGACACTTTTTGCAGCGAGTATGAGTTATAAAGCTAAAGGTCGCTGGATAGATGGAGCTGTAGAATCCATGTTAGTTTCTAACAGGAAAGCAGCAGAAATATTCAGCCAGCAAGGAGCAACTGCTTGTACCGATATTACCGGTTTTGGTCTTTTGGGACATTTAGTAGAAATGGTCAAAGCTTCTGAAATTGGGGCTTCCTCTGCACTTCGGCTAGCGGTCCCTGAGCGTAGCCGAAGGGCAGTGACCGCGAGTCGAAGGGAAGTCGAAGTGAGTCTAAGGGTGGAATTAGATTTAGAAGCCATACCCATTTTAGCTGGGGCTTTAGAAACAATAGAAATGGGAATTTATAGCGAGTTACAACCGCAGAATTTACATGCAGCCGATTTTATTGATAATTTAGCAAGAGCTGAGAAATATCCTCAATATCCTTTGCTGTTTGACCCTCAAACTTCTGGCGGACTGTTAGCTGCAATTGATGAAACAAAAGCTGAGGAATGTATAATTAGTTTAAAGTCCGCTGGTTATATTTCTAGTTCTATAATTGGTAGGATAGTGGAAAGTAGAGAAGGGGAGAGAGGATTTGTTCGGATTGCTTGAAAATAATAATTACTCTTTTGCTATAATTTCTACTATTATAAAGATAACATCTAATATAAACAGAAAATTGTAGGGTGCGGCACTGCCCACCACAACGTTGTCGATAAAATCTACTAACCAAGCAAGGTATTGAGTTTGCCTAGTACTTGTTCTATCAACTCTGAAGGTGCTTCTTCAACAAACTTACCTCTTCTTACTCGACAGTCAACACTTCTCAGTTGATCCACTAATACAACTCCATAGGTCTGCATTTCTGTAGGCAACTCAACCTCAAAAGGCCAACCTTTTCTTTTACTGGTAATTGGACAAACCAGAATCAGATTCGAGATGCGATTGTAGGCGACTGGGGAGATTACTAATACCGGACGATAACCTGCCTGTTCGTTACCGACTGTGGGATTTAGCTCTAATCGGATGATATCGCCGAGTTTAGGAGTGCGTCCATCAATCTCTACCAAAATTCTTCTCCTACTGGTTCTCCCCAGTCTAATTCATTGTGCTGCATTTGGGGATAAGCTTCTGCGAGTAACTCCTCAAGATTGTACTTGGGTCCAGTAGGGGATAAGACCAACCGGTTGCCTTCAGCATATAGAGTGACGGTTTCTCCCTCTTTCCATTTTAACTGTTGGATGATTTCTTGAGGTAGGCGCACTCCAAAAGAGTTTTCCCACTTGCTAATTTTTTGCTGCACCATTTTTATATAATGTTTATAAATTAAGTCTATTGTAACTCATTCTCTCTTCTTGAGAAAATTGTAGGGTAGGCATCGCCCACCACAACGTTATTGATAAAATCTACTTCAAATCAATTTACCGTTGTTGGGTTTCGTTCCTCAACCCAACCTACAATAATATCAATAGTATAATAAAGATATCATATAATCTACACAAAGGACAAATGAGCGAAGACAACAGACTAGATAGATTAGAGATAATCGTGGAAAAGATATTAGAAGGTTTACAAGAAACTAAACAAAGAACCGATTCTAATGCTCGTGCTATTGAAGCTTTAAGCAATGCTTTTAAAGAAGAGCGTGAAGAACGACAAAGAGATCGGGCCAGACTCTACCAACTCTTGTCAGAACTAGCTACAGCTCAAGCTAGTTTTTACTCCACCCAAGCAACTATGAATCAGCGATTGGAAGAGTTAGACAAACGTCAAGGAGATATTGTGGAAATTATTAAATTCTTAGTCAATAAAGATAAAAATGAGTAATAAACAATTACGAAATTTATCGTTGACAAATACCAAAGCTATTTCGTAGGTTGGGTTGAGGCAACGAAACCCTTCGACGACCCTCTGGGCAGGCCCAACAAGCCCAGGAAACTTGTGTTGGGTTTCGCTATCGCTCAACCCAACCTACAGTTATAAGCAACTGTATAACTATCCACTATCCACTATCCACTATCAACTGTTATCCCGAGCTGGTAATAATAAAGGAGTTGGACCAAACTCCATTGCTTGTTCGTTAGGTAATCTCCGAATTAAATCGAATTGCTCTAATTGCTCTAAAATAGGAAGTAGCTCGCTAAATTCTTGCACTTGCAATCTTTGTAATTCTGTTAAACTAATGTTTTCGTCTGATAATCTACCTTTCTCTAAAACTAAATAGAGTAAAAGAGAATATTGCGGAGTTGATTCCAAGGGTTGTCTTACTTCTTGGTCAGTATAAGCAAATCCTTGTTCTAAGATTTCATTGGTAATAGTGACCGCATTTAATTTCGATGCTTTCTGTAACACATAGCTTCCGAAACGATTTAAGAAACGAGGAACCCCATCAGAACGTCGGCACAACTTCTTTGCTGTTTCTGGAGTAAAAGGTTGAACCGCTCGATGGTCTTCTAAAGAATATTGGCATTCTGGAGGACGGACGCTATTTAAATAATTAACTAACATTCGATACATAGTTGGTTGGTCCAGTGGTTCTAATTTAATCACAGAATCAAATAATCCTCTTTCACTAATGAGAATATCTCTGGTTAAACCGTAATAATGACCTGTTAAAATAAACCAAGCATTCGATTTAAGCATTCCTTGAGCGTTCAAAAGCAATTCTTTTACCTTAGCTGGATCTTGTTTATCTAAATCGTCAATGGCAATAACCACCCGTTGGTATTGGGACTTTTCCAAGGCTCTTTTTAATAAATCTTGAAAACTTAAATCGGGAAATTGTGGTTTATTGATTTCCTTAATTTTTTCTTTAAATTCTACACCGCTTCCTGCCCATCCCATTTTAGTTGTTCTCTCGCTTTGTTTCAAGGGTTTTTCCGTTCTTAATCCCATTTGATTTAATAGTTGTTGCGCCCATTCATCATCTGGCATTGCACGGGCTAAAGCAATCAAGGCAATGGTAGCTAAATCTGTATTTGGGGGTAAACTAATATATGTTGTTAAAGTATTGGCGGCTTTCTCTTGCAAAACATCTAAAATTTGTAAAATCAAAGCAGTTTTACCAATGCCAATGGAGCCATATACTAAAAATCTCTTTCTTTCTCTGCCTTTGAATAGGCTTAAAACTTCTTTTAATTCTTCCGTTCGACCGGTGAAAACTTTTCTCAGATTGGATGTCTCTAAATTTTCAGGATTAGCACTTTCCGAAAAAGGAATTGCTTCTATGCCCCATTGACCATAGATATTATCTAATTCATCCCAAAGGTCATATCCTTCATTCATGCTGCTGGTTGCTCCTTGATTTTGGTAATAAAGTTGAGAACTTCGTCTATTTTAGCAATTTCTTTTTCGTTATCAAGCTCTCTAAAAATTATTTTAGCTTCTTCCAGTAGTTTTGTGCCATTTTCCACCAAACCTATTTGTAAGATTAATCTGCCTAAACTGGCTTGGCAAAATGCCACACCTCGAGAATTTTCGAGATGTTGGTAAAAACGCAAAGCATCCCGGTAACGAACTGAGGCTGCCTCATAGTTACCGATTAAATGATGGGTAAGCGCAATTTGATAAATAACATCTGCCCGAATTTTGAAATCATCCAGTTGACGATATATTTTGAGGCTTATTTCTAAATATTCTAACCCTTTGTACCAACTTCCTTGATCTACATGAATTTTACCTAAGATGAAAGCAGTGTCTGCTTTATCTTTTTCATCGTTAAAAGCTTGTAAAGCATTTTCATAACAGGCGATGGCCTTTTCGAGATTTTCAGCTTTATCCCCTTTGATTCTTTGAGAATAAGCTTCTGCTAGATTGTTTTGAGTCTTTGCCCAATTTTGGGGAAAAGCTTCTGGAGTATAGATAAGTAATGCTTGTTGGTAATAAGCAATGGCCTTTTCTAAATTATCGGCTTTATCTTCTTTGATGCGGTTTCTGTAAGCAAAACCCAAATTGTTTTGAGTCATTGCCCATTCTAGAGGAAAATCTTCCCGAGTGAAGACAAGTAATGCTTGTTGGTAACAAGCGATCGCCTTTTCTAGATTCTCTGCTGTATCTTCTTTGATACGTTCCCCGTAAGCATTACCCAGATTGTTTTGAGTCTTTGCCCAATCTAGAGGAAAATCTTCCCGAGTGAAGACAAGTAATGCTTGTTGGTAACAAGCGATCGCCTTTTCTATATTTTCTGCTTTATCTTCTTTGATACGTTTCCCGTAAGCAATACCCAAATTGTTTTGAGTCATGGCCCAATCTAGAGGAAAATCTTCCCGAGTGAAGACAAGTAATGCTTGTTGGTAAGAAGCGATCGCCTTTTCTAGATTCTCTGCTGTATCTTCTTTGATACGTTCCCCGTAAGCATTACCCAGATTGTTTTGAGTCTTTGCCCAATCTAGAGGAAAATCTTCCCGAGTGCTTACAAGTAATGCTTGTTGAAAAGAAGCGATCGCCTTTTCTAGATTCTCTGCTGTATCTTCTTTGATACGTTTCCCGTAAGCAATACCCAAATTGTTTTGAGTCATGGCCCAATCTAGAGGAAAATCTTCTGGAGTTAGCACAAGTAATGCTTGTTGGTAAGAAGCGATCGCCTTTTCTAAATTATCTGCTTTATCTTCTTTTATCCTTTCCCAGTAAACAATACCTAAATTGCATTGAGTCATTGCCCAATCTTGAGGAAAATCTTCTGGAGTTAGCACAAGTAATGCTTGTTGGTAAGAAGCGATCACCTTTTCTATATTTTCTCCTTTATCTTCTTTAATGCGTTCCCAGTAAGCAATACCCAGATTGTTTTGAGTCATTGCCCAATCTAGAGGAAAATCTTCCCGAGTATAGACAAGTAATGCTTGTTGGTAAGAAGCGATCACCTTTTCTATATTTTCTCCTTTATCTTCTTTAATGCGTTCCCCGTAAGCAACACCCAAATTGTATTGAGTCATGGCCCAATCTAGAGGAAAATCTTCCCGAGTATAGACAAGTAATGCTTGTTGGTAAGAAGTGATCGCCTGTTCTAGATTCTCTGCTTTATTTTCTTTTATCCTTCCCCAGTAAGCAATACCCAGATTGTTTTGAGTACCTGCCCAATCTAGAGGAAAATCTTCCCGAGTATAGATAAGTAATGCTTGTTGAAAAGAAGCGATCGCCTTTTCTATATTCTCTGCCTTATCTTCTTTGGTGCTGTCTCTGTAAGCAATACCCAGATTGTTTTGAGTCTTTGCCCAATCTAGAGGAAAATCGGATTGGGTATACACCAGTAAAGCTTGTTGGTAAGAAGTGATCGCTTTTTCTAGATTCTCTGCTGTATCTTCTTTGATACGTTCCCCGTAAGCATTACCCAGATTGTATTGAGTCATTGCCCAATCTAGAGGAAAATCTTCCCTAGTGAAGACAAGTAAAGCTTGTTGAAAAGAAGCGATCGCCTTTTCTAAATTATCTGCTCTATCTTCTTTGATGCTGTCTCTGTAAGCAATACCTAAATTGTATTGAGTCATGGCCCAATCTTGAGGAAAATCGGATTGGGTATACACCAGTAAAGCTTGTTGAAAAGAAGTGATCGCCTTTTCTAAATTATCTGCTCTATCTTCTTTGATGCGCACTGTGTAAGCATTACCCAGATTGTTTTGAGTCATTGCCCAATCTAGAGGAAAATCTTCACGAGTATAGACAAGTAATGCTTGTTGGTAAGAAGCGATCGCCTTTTCT
This sequence comes from Prochloron didemni P4-Papua_New_Guinea, assembly GCA_000252485.1. Classification (GTDB taxonomy): domain Bacteria; phylum Cyanobacteriota; class Cyanobacteriia; order Cyanobacteriales; family Prochloraceae; genus Prochloron; species Prochloron didemni. The sequence goes on from JH610468.1 coordinate 16,606, forward strand.
AGATTCTCTGCCTTATCTTCTTTGGTGCTGTCTCTGTAAGCAAGACCCAGATTGTATTGAGTCCTTGCCCACAGTAGAGGAAAATCGGATTGGGTATACACCAGTAAAGCTTGTTGAAAAGAAGCGATCGCCTTTTCTAAATTATCTGCTCTATCTTCTTTGATGCGGTCTCTGTAAGCAATACCCAGATTGTATTGAGTCTTTGCCCAATCTAAGGGAAAATCTTCCCGAGTATAGACAAGTAATGCTTGTTGGTAACAAGCGATCACCTTTTCTAGATTCTCCACTTTATCTCCCTCTATCCGTCGACTGTAGGCAACACCCAGATTGTATTGAGTCCTTGCCCAATCTTGAGGAAAATCTTGGCGAGTATAGACAAGTAAAGCTTGTTGGAAAGAAGTGATCGCCTTTTCTATATTCTCCACTTTATCTCCTACTCTATCCGTTGACCGTAAGCAATACCCAGATTGTATTGAGTCCTTGCCCAATCTTGAGGAAAATCTTGGCGAGTATAGACAAGTAAAGCTTGTTGAAAAGAAGCGATCATCTTTTCTAGATTCTCCACTTTATCTCCCTCTATCCGTCGACTGTAGGCAACACCCAAATTGTATTGAGTCTTTGCCCAATCTAGAGGAAAATCTTCCCGAGTATAGATAAGTAATGCTTGTTGAAAAGAAGCGATCACCTGTTCTAGATTGTCTGCCTTATCTTCTTTGATACGTTTCCCGTAAGCAATACCCAAATCGTATTGAGTCATTGCCCAATCTTGAGGAAAATCTTCCCGAGTATAGACAAGTAACGCTTGTCGGTAACAAGCGATCACCTTTTCTATATTCTCCACTTTATTTCCTTCTATCCGTTGACTGTAAGCAACACCCAAATTGTATTGAGTCTTTGCCCAATCTAGAGGAAAATCTTCTGGAGTTAGCACAAGTAATGCTTGTTGGAAAGAAGCGATCACCTTTTCTAAATTATCTGCTCTATCTTCTTTGATGCGGTTTCCGTAAGCAACACCCAAATTGTATTGAGTCCTTGCCCACAGTAGAGGAAAATCGGATTGGGTATACACCAGTAAAGCTTGTTGAAAAGAAGTGATCGCCTTTTCTATATTCTCTGCCTTATCTTCTTTGATGCGCACTGTGTAAGCATTACCCAGATTGTTTTGAGTCATT
>JH610469.1 GCA_000252485.1 Prochloron didemni P4-Papua_New_Guinea
AAAGAAGCGATCGCCTTTTCTATATTTTCTGCTTTATCTTCTTTAATGCGTTCCCCGTAAGCAACACCCAAATTGCATTGAGTCTTTGCCCAATCTAGAGGAAAATCTTCCCGAGTATAGACAAGTAATGCTTGTTGGTAAGAAGCGATCACCTGTTCTAGATTGTCTGCCTTATCTTCTTTTATCCTTCCCCAGTAAGCAACACCCAAATTGCATTGAGTCATTGCCCAATCTAGAGGAAAATCTTCCCGAGTATAGATAAGTAATGCTTGTTGAAAAGAAGCGATCGCCTGTTCTATGTTTTCTCCTTTATCTTCTTTTATCCTTTCCCAGTAAGCATTACCCAGATTGTTTTGAGTCATGGCCCACAGTAGAGGAAAATCTTCACGAGTATAGACAAGTAATGCTAGCTTGTAACCAGCAATAACAATCTCCAAGTTATTTAACCTGTTACCAAGGGTAAACTGCTGAATCAGGAAACTTAATTTAAAAATAACTGCAGCGAAGTAATTTGCTTGTTCTGACTCCAATTCTACTAGAGTCTCCCCCCAATCTTCTAACACTCTTATCAAGACATCATCCAGTTTATCCAGGTTTCTTTCTAGGAGCAGGTACAGTACATCGCGATCGCCTTTGCTTTCCGCAGTAGCTTGTAACACCTCCATTAAGAAGTCTTGATATTCTTGTAACTGACTCATTTTTTCTCCCCTACCTTTGCTAAAAATTATTTCCCTTGTTTAGTATTAAGTAGACATCTCTAAAAACTAGAGATACAATTTTGATATATAAGGATTTGAGAACCAATTCTTACCATGTCTAGTGAGAGCAACCGCCAGATTGCAGTTCGGCTACCCTCACTGCAAGCTGTATCATTATCAACTGTCAACTCGACCGAATCTGAAAATTGACAACAAGCTAAAAAGCAAGAGGGATAAGGCGAGTATAGTTTCTGCCATTTTTTGCGGAGACATTCGTCAATTCTTCATTTTGAATTTTGAATTTTTAATTTTGAATTCGACCGAAGGAGCTATCAACTATCAACTGTTATCCCCCTAATGGAATAATCCAACAACTCCATAGGATGCAACAGAGGCATTTCCTTCCCCTGCAACCTCAAATGCTTCTTAATCTGTAAAGAACAACCGGGATTAGAAGAAGCAATTAACTCCCCACCAGCAGCAATTAAATTAGCTACCTTTTGCTGTCCCAACTCATCGGCAACTTCCGGTTGCAACAAATTATATACTCCCGCACTGCCGCAACAAACTGCCGCATCTTGAGGTTCTTTCAGCTTCACTCCGGGGATTTGCTGCAATAACTGACGGGGTTGCAAGCTAATTTTTTGTCCGTGCAACAAATGACAAGCATCTTGATAAACTAGGGTTAATTCTCCATCGGTTAAAGGCTTAAGTTTTGCTGTCATGCCTACAGCAACAAGAAACTCTTGTACGTCTTTGACTTTAGCTGCAAATTCCTTGGCTTTTGCTGCATATTCCCGGTCTTCTCCTAAGATGGAACCGTATTCTTTTAAAGTATGACCGCAACCAGCAGCATTAATAATAATGGCATCTAAATCGAAACTAGCAAAACTATCAATCATTTGTTTAGCTAAAGTTTGAGCTTGTGCTTCTTGTCCTTGGTGAGCCGGTAAAGCAGCGCAACAACCTTGATTTTTGGGAATAACTACTTCGCAGCCGTTGGCAGTTAAGACTCGCACGGTAGCCAGATTTACTGGGGAGAAAAAGAGCCGCTGGACGCAGCCTAAAATAACTCCTATTCGATAGCGTTTTTCTCCTTGAGCGGGAATTATTTCCGGAAAATCATGGTTAATTGAATCAAAATTAATGGTGGGTAAAACTGACTCCATTGCCCCTAAAGAAGGAGAAAGTTTGGTTAACAACCCCGTGCGTCGTATTAACTTCTGTAAACCCAATTTTTGATAGAGCCAGAATCCCGGAAGTAACAATCGCAAGCGGTTAGGATAGGGAAAAAGATTGAAAATTAAAGTTCTAATTAAGTTAGCCCCTAAACTGCGAGGTTGATTCTCTTCTACTTGGGTTCTGGTGTCAGCAATTAATTTATCGTATTGAACTCCAGCAGGACAAATTGTAGTGCAAGCGAGACATCCTAAACAAGTATCAAAATGTTCGCTTACTCCCGTTCCAAAAGATGCTTCTCCTTGGTTAATGGCATTCATTAAATAAATCCGTCCTCGGGGTGAATCTGTTTCTTTGCCAATGATTCGATAGCTGGGACAGGTGGCTAGACAAAAGCCGCAGTGAACGCAGGTGTTAATTAATTCTTGTTTCATTGTTTGTTGTTATTTTGTATTGTTTTATCCCCCCCAGGGGAGCTTCAACAGATATCGTAAGAATTGGTTTTGAAACCCTTATATATCAAGCACCTCTAATTTTTGGATATGTCTATTGGTCCCGATTATTATAGGGACCAGATTCCTGACTGCTCCTATGAGAGAGATTTATTGAAAAGTTACGAGTTATTAGACTCAGATTGTAGCTGTTGGATTTGTTGAAAAGAAAGTTCGGTAAACTGAGCGATTTGTTCAACCGGAATGCCACCGCGAAGCATATTGAGGGCTACTTCCTGCTTACCTTCCTGTTTACCTCGCAGTTCGCCTAGCAGTTCACCTTCCTGTTTACCTCGCAGTTCGCCTCGCAGTTCTACTTCCTTTTCCCACTCTAAATAAGCTTGTGAGAGTGCCATATTAAACTCCCTGTTTGTTTGTTCCAGATCTGGATGAATTCGTTCTACGATTTTCCAACTAGATAATAATTCTAACGCGCCGGAGCGCAAAGGATCGTCGTCCGGCAAAGCCAGGACTTCTTGCGCGGCCTTGGCTTGGACTCGTCCTCTTCCCAAAAGCCGGAACCAGAGAGTTTCTGGTTCCACCGGAAGATGGTGAATGACGATAATCCCGGTGTGGAGTCCCGGAGCTAGCCCATAAACTCCTGGGGGCCAGCCTTGTTTGGGTTTAGCATTAAATTCTTCAAGATATTTGTCGCTAGCGGTGGGTGTAACAATCCACAGTTGTGGTTGATCGGACTTGGTGAAGGCACGTTTTGCTCGAGTTGCTCGACGGCGCAATTCCTGGAAGTACCAAGTCCGTTTCAACATGCAGATATTGGTTGCTTCAGCTGTGGGAGCGTTGCGATAGGTTTCCAAGATACACCGACGTTGGATGACCCTGCCGAGCAATCCTAAACTAAGGTAATTACCTGTAGGGTTAGGATTGGGAGTAACTACTACGTCGATAAATAAAGATTCTCCCGGAACTTCTAGGGAAATCTCCACGCGACCCAGCTCCTCCGGAATGAGGTGGTCGTAGAGTTGCTTGGAAAGGGAGTCGAATGGTTGACTTGACAATAATCTATAAGCTGGGTTGGACATTCCAGATTATATCACTTCGTATGTAGCGAATGGAACTTTATGAATTTTTATAGGAGACATCTGGAAAAACTAGGGGTGCAATCTTGATATATAAGGGTTTCAGAACCAATTCTTACGATGTCTAGGGGATAAATGGCTTAAATGCCGCCGACGAAACGACCGGGACTGAGAAGATTTTCTGGGTCGAACTGTTGTTTGATGCGACGCATAATTTCTAAGGCATTGCCTGTATAACCCCAAGGTTCTAGTTGCTGCTTAATCTGAGTTGGAGCTGTTAGAATAGTCAAGAAGCCGTGATTTTCTTCGCAGAGCGATCGCATTTCCTCCACCACCTCTAAACTATCTTCTCCCTCAAAAACCAACTGTCCCAAACCGCTATTAGCTCTAATTGTTCCCCATGCCTTGCCATCAAGTTTACTTAGTCTATCTAGTTTATCTAGTAAAATAATAGCAGCAGAGGCCAACAATCCTATTTTACAAGTAATTGCCTCACTAGAGAGATTGATGTTGCTCAAACCAGCTAATTCTTGCCATAATTGCCCTTCTCGCCCATCTTGATAAAAACTAGCTTGCAAACCCAATTCTTGCCCCATAGCAGCAACTGTGGCTCCCTGTTCTTTAACGCTAGCTGGTATACTTTGAAAGCGCAGGATTAAACCCATTCCTGTTCCTAAAGAAAGCTTCTGCACTACAGAAGTTGAGACTAAATCTGCTGCAGTAGGGGTTAAACCGGAATTAACCAGAGTGTTCCTGGCAGCGGCTAAGGCTTCTCTATCTCCAGTTAACACAACGGTCTCGGAAGAGGAAGGTAGGGGATAAAGGCGAAAAGTCACTTGAGTAATAATTCCCAAAGTGCCGTAGGAACCGGAAAACAGTTTCATCAAGTCGTAACCTGCCACATTTTTCACTACCCGTCCTCCCGCTTTAGCAATTTTGCCGTCAGCCCGAACGAAGGATAGTCCCAAAACTAGGTCTCGCACTCCCCCATAGCCCACTCGCCAACTACCAGCGTCAGCAGTAGCTACAATACCTCCTATAGTGGCGGATTCTTGATAGGAGGGGTCCAGAGGCAAAAATTGATTTTTTTCCGCTAGTTTCTCTTGCAGTTCAGCCAAGGTAACTCCCGCCTCTACCGTCACGGTCAAGTCATCCACTGCATGTTCTACCACTCGATTCAGTTTGGCCGTACTCGCCAGGAGGTCAATCTTTTTTTGCAGCAAACCGCCCCAACTGAGTTTGCTACCATTACCGCAAGGAAGAACTTTCCAGTTATTACTAGCAGCAGCAGTTATAATTTTGCTTAATACTTCTTGACTGTGGGGATAAACTAGGGCCGTAGGAGGAGTGGTAGCAATAATAGTTCGATTTATTCTTTCTTGCCAGGTACTGTCCAAACTGTCCCAGTTTATTAATTGGGAGTCAGGAGGTAGGAGAGGTTTTAATTGTGAGGCGATTGCGTCTTCATTCATTTGTCCGTATTTATCTGTGTTCATCTGTGTTCATCGTTCCACAGAGGGTCGTCGAAGTGTGCGGTTCTTAATTAACCGAAACTTTCAATTTAACTCCTTCTCCTCCCAATTCTACCTCATCAATATTCAACTGATTCATTTCCAAATCCAATCGGCGGATAATTTTTTCCGCTGGGACACCCAAAATTTCCGATACTTCCCCAACAGTTAATTTCACATTGCCCAACTTAATTTTTGTTTCCTCATCAAAGCGCAAACCACCATTTTCCGCTTTCAATTTTCCTTCTATCCCAATATAAACATCTCGCTCTCTAAACCCAGGAAAAGTAGCAATTGCTCGTTCCACAAAATTCTGTTCGTGAGCTTTGAGATGGTCGAAACTCAAATCGGAAGTATTGAATACTGCCCCTATTTCAATTTCATCTTCTGCTATTTTCGGATTAACAATTGTCGCTCCTGCTAAAATGTCTTGACTTTTAGTTTTCTCTGCTATATTATTAATTAATAGTTGGTTTAATTCCTGCTGCTCTAACTCTACTTCCACTGATTCTGGCAACTGGTTTTCTTCTGTTACTTCTTCTAACTGCTCTTTTACTTGTAGCTGAATTTTATCTGCTACTTTTAACTCCGTTGACCTATCTTTAAAATAAAGAACTCCCGTTTTGGGCGAAGAGTTTTTTGCTTGATATTCTTTGGGTAAAGCAGTTAATTGAGACCAATAATAGGCAATAGCAAGACTACCCGCTCCCAGTGCCATCATAAAAACCAAGGCCAGAAATCTTTTGACCCTCTTGACCTTCTTGACTTTTTTGACCTTTCTAACCTTTTTAATTGTTGGTATTTTTTCTTTTTCGTACTGGGCAGGTAAGCTTTTGTTCATGTCGCTATTATATAGTAGTATATACTATTATATATGTACTGGAGGACTAGGAAAAAGAAAATATATTTTAGAGCCTAGCGCGAAGCGCGTATCAACTATCAACTATCCACTATCAACTGTCAACTATCAACTATCCACTATCCACTATCAACTAATAAGCCTTTCTGCAGCTACCAACATATCTGGGGCAATATCCCGCAAATCCTCCCGGTTTTCCAAATATGTTTTTAGGGCTTTAAGAGGGTCGAGACTCTCACCTACACCTAATTCTGGCAAACGAGGACGGGCTAATTGACTGATTAATTGGGGACGAATAGTATAAGTATGAGCTTGGGCTAGAGCTGCATTTAAAGAAGTGTCATTGACTAAATCTAATTGCTCGGAACGAATTTTGTAAATTAGTCGCACCACTGCACCGTCAATGTTTTTCTTCTGAATAGCTGCCAAAATCGCCTTTTCTGGTTCTTCCTCCTCGGAAACATCCACTTCAATGGTACGAAAAGCACGAACAGGTAAAGGACAAAACTCCCATTCAGCTTTACCCTTGGCTAATTCTAGCAAAATAAATCCTTTTTCTTCCTTTTCCTCGCTAAAATCTACCCTTTCGATGCTACCAGCGTACACTACAGGGGGCTTGTTGGATGGATTGAGGTTTTGGTGCTTGTGAACATGTCCCAGGGCTACATAATCGAATTCCGGGCGAATCAGAAAAGAAACGGGAATGGTAAAACCTTTCCCTACTGCTAAGAATCGCTCTGAACCGAACTTAGCTCGATCTGCCATTAAGTGACCCAGCAAAACCGTGGGAATATCAGGGTCCAAACTGCGAATTTCTCCATTCAAAACTGGTTGCAATTTTTCCAGCAATAACTCATTTACCTGAGCGAGGGAGAAACCTTCCGTTTCTGAACGAGTGAAAAGAGAAGAATGACTCAACCAGGGCAAAGTAAACACCTGTATCGGTCCGCTGGCAGTGTTAATGAGATGAATTTTGGGAGAGTCTCCCACCACAAATCCCGGCACTGCCAGAGTTCTGTAAATACAAAGACTGGCTCCCCCACTGCCGTGAGAATGTTGGTCGTGGTTGCCGACTAGCAAAACTGCAGGAATGCTGGCATCCGCCAAGCGGCGAAACTGGGTGGCAAATAGTTCGTGGATATAAGGGGCAGGAGTGCTGTCGGGGAAAGCATCGCCACCGAAAAGAACTAAGTCTACAGGTTCGGCGATCGCCCTATCGATACATTTTGTCAACGTACCGACAAAATCTTCCAGCCTGGTGTTGTTACCGGTTTCTGGATTAACCCGACCGTGGCAGAAACCGCTGCCCATGTGAATGTCTGAAAGGTGTAGAATTTTAATCATTATTAGCTAGTCAATGTAGGGACACAGAGCCCCGTGCCCTACCGCACCAATGAGAATTAAATAGAATAAATGCAGGGGGTTTTGAGCATACCTCGCAACCGTTCCAACTTATCTGTCTGAGGGACCATGGTAACTTTTTTAGAAGTTAGGGGTTCGTCGCCAATCCGAGCGTAGCCTTCGTCATGAAGGGGATTGTAAATCAGATCGTACTCGTAGGCATAAGCCCAGCTTTCGGTTCTGGACCAACAAGAGAGAGGATTGACTTGTAAACGTCCTCGAACATCTCTTTCAAAGACTGAGATGGCAGTATTGGTTTTTTCTGAGTTGGGACAACATGCCTTAATTACCACCATGGCATTTAGTTGAGCCAGTCCTTGTTGCAAAGGTTCTTGTTTCGTCAGATAATCAAACCGTTGGATGTCTTTTTCCCACAAAGCCGCACCATAGCGAGCTACAAACTCATCTCGAGAATTAACACCGGCAATTTTACAAATTCTCAAGTCCAGATTGTAGATGGCTTGGGCTCGATCTACTAGTTCTAAAGTTTCCCGAAAATGATACAACGTATCCACAAATACCACTGGTACTGGTTGAACTGGGTGCAGTTCCCGGTAAAGAAGATCGGTAATCACCAGATCGTCAATGTTAAAAGTGCTGTTTTGAACTAGCTTTGTGGGAAAATTGGCTACACACCAGGCCAGAATTCTTTTTGGCTCGGCCTTCTCAAATTTACGATTGAGGAAATTTAAATCCAGGTTAGCAATCTCAATAGATGCCAGTGTGGATTCGCTCATCTAAAACCTCCAAGGACAACGGAAACCGCGCTGAAATAACTCGCAGAGGAAGTTTGAATCGGCTAATAAATTAGCCGTCCCCCTATAAAAAGAAGAAGATTTAATCATCTCCATGACATACTCCCACATTAAGGGCCAAACTGTATAGTACGGCTTTCTCGCAAAGAGCCTTGTGATTGGATCGCAACTGTAGGGTAGATCTTGGCGATTTACAGTCAAATCTCAATCCCATAGACCACAGAAGCTATTACACTCGCGGTTTACTGTGAACATCCCTTGCTTATTTTAATAAATCTTAATATATCTCTAGAGTCTGTTTTATTACCACTGCCCCCTGTGCTGCTGATGGCATGGTATTGGCGATCGCCGCATTATACCACCAAAAAACTAATACAAAACTAAAACTACTAACATTAGTTTTTAACTTGCTTTGTTTCATTTAGACAATACAATACCTATATATTGTACCAATTTTTTGCCTGCCCATGAATTTATAATAGGACTTACGTAGGGGCGATCGCTTCTAACAAAGCAAATAATCCGTAGGCTGCTAATTTAGATTTATAATTCATCTTGTTTGTTTTTAATACAAAATGTGGAATAGGAAAGAAAACTCTTGATTTTATTATACTCGATTATTGCTGATTTATCAACTATTCTAAATCTACCCCAGGGCGATCGCGCAGTGGCAGGCTTCACCCGATCACTCAGCTGCACTGCGATCGTTAGATTCTTCGACAAGGTTAGAATATAGAAGTTTACGAAGTAAATTATTCCTCATGACACAAGTAGAACAGATTCAAGCTGAAATCGAGGCTCTCCCCCAGGAAGATTTCATAAGATTGAGAGAATGGTTTGCTGAGAAAGACTGGTCGCTCTGGGATAAGCAGCTTGAAACTGATATCGCTGATGGTAAGCTAGACTTCTTGCTTGAAGAAGCAATGACAGCTAAATCTCAAGGAAAACTACAGGATCTGTAAGTGCATCGAACAACACCGCAGTTTTGGAAGCGTTTTTATGCGTTGCCTGAGACTGTTCAACGCCTAGGTAGAAAGAATTTTGATTTGCTCAAAGTAAACCAAACTCATCCATCTCTAAACTTCAAGAAGGTGGGAAAGTATTGGTCGGCACGTGTGGGCTTGAATCACAGAGCGTTAGCCATAGAAGATGGTTCTGACTTCATTTGGGTTTGGATAGGTGAGCATGACCAATATGACAGATTAATCCGTTAGTTTCAATATTTTATCTGTAGCATTTGATTGGTTGATATTATTCTCTATTCTTAGACTAATGGTTTTGGTGGGCGATGCCCACCCTACATCTATCTATTGCAGTTGGTTTCCGGATAAACTGTAGTTTGAGAACTAGCATCTACCATTGCTACTAATTCTTATCTCTTCGAGATCTCGCAACTGCTTTCCTTTTTAGGTTGCGATCACCTGGTGGAGAATCCTCAAAGATTGCTCCTCGTTTAATTAGGTCGCGCTTAATTGATTGAAAAATTCCTGGGTTATATCCGAATATAGCATTGTTTATATCGGCACCACTCAGGCTGGCACCAATCAGTCTGGCACCAATCAGTCTGGCACCAATCAGTCTGGCACCATTCAGGTTTGCACCACTCAGGTTGGCACCATTCAGGTTTGCACCATTCAGTTTGGCACCGCTCAGGTTGGCACCACTCAGTTTGGCACGAATTAGATCGGCACCAATCAGTCTGGCACCATTCAGGTTTGCACCATTCAGTTTGGCACCATTCAGTTTGGCACGAATTAGATCGGCACCACTCAGTCTGGCACCACTCAGGTTTGCACCACTCAGGTTGGCATCACTTAGGCTTGCATTACTCAGGCTTGCATCACTTAGGCTTGCACGAATTAGGTTTGCACCACTCAGGTTGGCATCACTTAGGTTGGCACCACTCAGGTTGGCACCTCTTAGGTTGGCACCACTCAGGTTGGCACCTCTTAGGTCTCTATCTTTACCTCCATAAGTGACAATTTCCTGAACTAAACGCAATTTATTATTAAGCTTTGTTTGCTCATTATCAGTCTTTATCTCTTCCTCATCATCTGCAGTCTCGGTAACTTCAACTCGAACATCTTCAACAGGAATACCCAATATTTCATTAAGTTCTCCAGCTTGGAATAAAGTCTCAAGTTTTTCCAAATCTTCTTGAGAACCTCCCAATCTAATCCGAATACTCCCTTCATCCACATCAAGAATTGTTAGATCCACATCGTAACGCTTTTTTAAATGAGCAACAATAGCTTCAATTTCTATCTTTTTCCCTTCCAGTTCTGCCTTATTATCTGCAGATAGTTTGGCAGTTAGCACAACCATTGCTTCTGATTTACTGGTTGTCTTTTCTTCATTAGTTACGGGATTAGCATTATTAGCGCTCGTTTTTTGCTCTAGATTTTGAATCCCATCTTGCTGAGTGCGATCGCTTACTACTTTATTTTCTTTAACTTTCTCTCCACTGACCAGGTTACTATCCTTCGTTTCAGTAGAAAGACCATAGATGGTAGAACCACGAAAATCGTATTTGGCATTTGTATTCTGATTGGATTCCATTATTCTTTAAATATATTCCTTCTAAAATTTACTCCCCTTCTTGCCAAGCTTCCAGAGCGGCACGCATTACATTTACTACCGGGTTATCTATTATTTCCATGAATGCTTCAATTGTACCAGCTTTGAGTGCTTTTATAACTCGTTGTTTCAAAGTTGGATTATCTTCTATTTGTTGAATTGCTTTCTCAGCTACTACTGCTTGCTCAACTAAAGTAGTAGTGGGATAAGTTTCTGAAAGCTGCGCTAAAAGTTGTTGAATTTCCTTTGCTGCTGTAGCTAAATCTTGTTTTTCTGGAGCGTAGTTGTGTTGAGTTATTGTATTATTTTCAACTGTCTCACCACTGACTAGGTTGATATTCTTGGCATCAGGAGCAAAGCCATAGATTTTGGTTTCTCGCAGGTCGTATTTAGAACTTTCTTGCTCTGTCATTGTTGTTTTTCTCCAATAATTTTGGTTTTTCTAGGTAAATTATATAGCGCTTCGCTCGCCTTGCGTGTCGTTACAACTAAATTTTAAAGTCTTTGATACATTTTGTGTCTGAGTAAAATCTGTAAATAGACGAGCGCGAAGCGCTATAGATATACTGGCCCATGAGAGTGTTTACTATTTCCTGAGAGCAACCGCAGGTTGCTGTATAACTATCAACTCTCCAGAAACTTAATCAAGCTTTCCGGAGTTCTACCAATTGATAGCCAAGGGATTCAGCCTTTTTAGAGATGCGATTGAGAGTTCTTTGTTTATACTGTTGTTCGTAATAATCAGCACCCTTATCTAAATAAGATTCTTTAGTAGTCCATAAAGTATAGAAAAGACGAGCAGTTCGGTGACCCTCTCTGCAAGCGATTTTATGTGCAGTAGCGGTAATAGCTTTAGGTGCGCCAGAACGTGCTTTAATTCTGCGGTAAAAAGCGCCTAAAGCAGTTTGAGAACGGCTAACAGCTTGAGCGGCTAGTCTAAAAGCATTAGCCGCTCGATTTTTTACTTGACGAGTCTGAGAACTTTTAACTTTGCCACCAGTAATACGACAACCGGGACACAACCCTAACCAAGAACAAAAATGTTTGACAGTTTTAAACTTACTTGGATCTAATCCCACTTCACTAATAATGGTTTGAACGGTGAGAACATCTAAACCATCAATAGTGGTAAAATCAACTCCTGTAATACGATAAAGATGAGAATGCAAGTCAAATGAGGGTTTATTAGAACGATTACGTTTTGCCTTTTTTGGTTCTGGAGGAGATTCTGTAGTTTCAGATTTAAATTTACTCAAACATTGCTCAATTTGTTCATCCAGCGCTAGTATTTGTTGTTGATAAGACTCGTAAAGAGATAGTTCTTGATGAAGAATAAACACCATCTCTTCTCTATAATTACCAGTTAAAGCCTTACTGATTTGTTCCGGAGTACTTTTAATTCTTTTATCTGCTAATTCAGCAAGAGTTTGTGGATTTCTTTCACCGGAAACAATTGCTCGAATAATATTTAAACCAGTTACTCCCGTAATATCACTAATGACTTTATGTAACTGTAAATTCATTTGTGTGAGAGCTTTTTGCATTCTCTGAATATGAGTTGAGCTATTTTGAATTAAATTTTCTCTTTGTCTCAAATAGCTTCTTAATACTGCGATGTCACCCTCTGGGACATTCATATGGAGCCAATAATCCATAGCTATGTAATTGTTGTAACCATTGACAGTCTAAGACATCACTTTTTCGTCCCGGTACTGTTTTAACAGTTTTAGAATTAACTAAAAATACCTTGAAATTACGAGCGCTTAATATGTGGAATAGAGGTATCCACTCTACACCCGTTGATTCCATGGCAACAGTAGTAACACCACCTGAGGTGAACCAATCCGCCAAAGCGATTAAATCTGGTGTTGTACAACCAAAAGGTTGAATGTTAGTGGATTCTGTGCTAGATGAAGGAACACAAGCCCAATGTTCCCTAGAACCTAAATCAATCCCAGCAGCATGGGGATTAATTACACTAAGTTCAGGTTGTTTACTTTTTTTCGATGGCTTTTTTTTAGAAGATTTGCTCATTTTTTCTCTCCAGATGTGGTTAAATAGTTCGTGTTTTATTAAAATGAGGGATGGTAAATTTTTTCCACTCTCTCCAACGGGATAATAATCAAAAGATTCTTTCACCAATAAATTTGTCCACTTTCCCCCAAACCAAGCTGTCAAACGGGCTGAACATAGCACCATTGTTAATCCGGTTTTTGTCTGAAACACGAACTGGGACTACAATAGCACCTAATCCGACCTGCGGAATGCCCCCTGGGGGAGTTTCTCATTTTTATTTGGGGGCGTGGAGCGTACCTCAGTAGCTGTCAACTATCAACTGTCAACTGCTATAGATGTTTTGAGAATATAATTAGTAATTGTAGGTTGGGTTGAGCCATAGCGAAACCCAACACCTAATCTTTTGGCTTGTTGGGCGTTGCCCTGCCCTTCGACTTCGCTCAGGGGCCGCGTAGCCGAAGGGTTTCGGGATCTCAACCCAACCTACAATGGAATAAACCGGTGCGTTACGCTGTCGCTAACGGCACCCTACGCAGAAACTACGCATAAAAGATGAAAATTGACACAAACAACAAACACTTAATTGTTAATTGTTAATTGTTAATTGTTAATTGTTAATTGTTAATTGTTAATTGTAACAACTCCTTCTATTTTCTCTTCTGCCAAATCGTATAAATCCCTCAACTGGTTCAACTTCTCCTCATCCGCATCCCAGAAACCCCTTCCCGAGGCTTCCAACATCCGTCCCACAATATTGCGGAAAGCTTCCGGGTTGGCCTTCAACAACTTCCGGGCCATTTCCCCATCCAAAGCGTAGGTATCCGCTGCCTGGTCGTAAACCCAATCGTCGGTAAAGTCCGCCGTACCGCCCCAACCAATTAAGGCTGTCAGACGCTGGGAGATTTCGTAAGCACCGCCAGAACCCTGCTCCGCCATAGCTTCAGCCCATTTGGGATTGAGCAGTTTGGTGCGATATTCCAAACGAAGCAAGTCTTCTAATTTCCTAGGGGTAGTATCTTTGGAGAAGCTTTCCACAAAACTAGCTTTCACCTTCTTGCCGCTTTTCTGTTCCGCCGCTCGTTTCAAACCTCCCGTATTGGCATAATATTCTTGTATGTCTGTTAAACCGTATTCCACTGAGTCGATTTCTTGGACGATGCGATCGCTCGTCTCCAACAATTTCCCCAACACTTCCGGTCTGGCTTGCCCCTTGTCCTGCCTGCCGTAACTGAAAGAGTTGCGACCTTGCCAAGTATCTCCCAACTCCGAGGGATTCTCCCAGTTGCCATCCACAACGCGATCATTCACCAAGGAACCGAAATCCCCCGAGGGATTGGAGAACAAGCGGGCGGCTGCATTTTCCACTCCTTGGGCTTTTAAAGCTAGGAAGTGCTTGCGAATATAATTATCCTCTTCCGACTCCTCCGCTGTTGCCGCTCGTTGGACTAAATCGTCCAGCAGTTCGATAATATTGACGAAGCTATCCCGGAAGATACCGGATAAATTGGCCAATACGTCAATGCGAGGATGTCCCACTTCAGCTAGGGGTTGCAACTCGTAACGGACGATACGCCCAGTGCCTTCTTTTATGGGTTCTGCACCCACCAATTCCAAGACAATGCCTAAAGACTCCCCCTTGGTCTTAATCGCGTCCAAACCCCATAACATCACCGCTACGGTTTCCGGGTAACTGCCGTTATTCTCCGCTTGATGTTGGGCAATTATTTTCCGACCGATTTCCCGTCCCCGAGCGAAAGCAGCAGGAGAAGGCATGCGATAGGGGTCCAAGGCATGGATATTGCGCCCGGTGGGGAGAACTCCCGGACCGTCCCGCAATAAATCTCCTCCCGGTGCTGGGGGAATGTATTCTCCGTTCAACCCTCGCAATAAGTTAGTCATTTCTTCATCGGTACGGAGTAATAAGGAACGAATTTGTTCTAGTTCTGTTTCTTCTACTTCCTCATCCCCATCAAGATAAGCTTCTAAATAACTGTTAATTGCTGCTTCATCGGGGACTTCTCCTAGTACGTGTAAACCTGAGGAAAATAATCTTTGTTCTACTACTTGCAAGTATTCGTAGATTTGGAGAAAATAACTGTTAATGGCATTTTTGCTAAATAAGCGAGCATTTTCTACGTTGAAAGCAATCCCAGATTTAGTTCCTTCTGCAAAAGGACAATCCGCATCCAATCCCCCATCCACAATTTTTTGACAAATAATATCTTTGAGAGCAAAGTTCTTTTCCGGGTCTTCCCGATATTCCCCAATTAACTCCCTTAAGGCGGTTAATTCCTTATACAAACCTGCCCGTCCATAGGGGGGTACGTTGTGAGAAATTAGCACTCCGTAACCGCGACGTTTGGCTAACATAGATTCGGAAGGATTGTTAGCAGCATAGATATATAAATTAGGCAGATTAGCTAAGAAAATATCGGGCCAAGAATAACCAGTATTGCCTAAAGGAGAACCGGGGAGCCATTCTACTGTGCCGTGCATGCCAAAATGTACTACTGCATCTGCTTGAAATTCTTGAGTTAACCACTGATAAAAAGCAGCATATTGAGGGTGAGGAGTCAAGTCTTTTTCAAACATTAACCGCATGGGGTCTCCCGCAATACCTAAAGGGGGTTGAACTCCCAACCAAATATTACCTAACTCAACCCCACCAATGAGGAAATCTTCTCCAAGAGTTTTAATTCCAGTGCCGGTTAAAGATTGCCATTGTTTTTCAATGCGACTGGTAAATAAATAGCCCAACCATTCTACTAAAGTTTTAACATGGACAACTGTGTTTGACTTTCCTTCCTCAGCAGTTTTCTCTGCTTCTTTTACTCGTTGGATTAATTCTTCTCCATCTTCAGGTAATTTATCTTTACTTCCTAGATTGTAACCCTGTTGTTGTAATTGTTTCAATAAATTAAACAAACTGCGAGGAACGTTTAAGAGGGCAGCAGTTCCAGTTGCTCCGTAACCGGGAGGGAAGTCATATAAAATAATTGCGATCTTCCTATTTTTCGCTGGAGTTTGCTTGAGTTTGAGCCAACTTTTCAGTCTTCCAGTTAACCTTTCTACTCGTTCCGGGACTAAATAAATATCTTCTCCCACCAAACCACCCAAAGGTACTGTATCTATCGCTCCATCTAATTCCGGTAAAGCATATAAAACTACACTTTGCAAACCGCCAATACCCTGTCTGGTCCAAGAATAAATATCTTGAATTAAGAGAGGTGCAGCCACAATATAAGGGATATTTTTAGCAGCGAGAATAGTGCGAGCAACTTCTACCTGTCTTCCCGCTTCCATAGAACCTGCAGGTCCACCTACTAAAGGAAAACCGATAGTAGAAACAATTCCTTCTACAATTACTGCTTCTTGAGAAAGAGAAAGAATCTCTTTGATTCCTGAGTTCCTTCTTTCTTGTTCGTAACTGGTGGTCATCCAATCTCTTACCGCTACGTGACCTTCCACTCCATTAATAAAGATGGGTAAAGGAGTTAAATCGGCTGACTCGAAGGCTTTAATTAATTGAGGAATGTAGGGCTGCTTGGTAATAACGTGCTTGCGATATAATAAAATACCGATAACGGGAAATAATTCTTTCTTTTCTTGCTTGTACCATTGTAAGTAAGCGCTCGGTGAAGTAAAATAACCCTTATATTCTGGATGCAACAAACCCATGTTAGGAGTTTCTATGGCTTCGGGAATATCTCCTACTTCCAAACCCAAATATTTCTCAGCGATAGTCCAGCACATGGCGGCTACATTTTCCATCCCCCCAGCATTCCAATAGCCGTAAATTATCAGCCAATTGCGCAAATCTTGCACGCGCTTTGCGGGGATGAATTTGAGCAGTTTGGGACCTGTTTTCAGGAAACTCAAATAACCTGCAAGTTTGTCTTCTTCTCGGTTGCTGGAGAACTTGCTGAGGATAAATTTGATGGGTTTGGGCATTCCTTTGGGCTTGTCCCCGATGGCGAATTTGCCCAATTGAGTGAGGCTCATTAATTCTAAGGCCGACTCGAAGACGAGGCGGATGGGAATGTTTTGCACTCGCTCCCGCAACCACATGACTGCGTCGTAGTCGAAAATGAGACTGGCGAAGAATACATCCGCACCTTCTAAGGCTGCGGCGACGGTTTCCGGTTCCGTGGAGAGGGCGGCATCGCTGAAGACTCTAATGTCCAGTTCCGGACAGCGAGAGGTGGCTAGTTGGGCTGCTTGGCGGTATAATTCGGCGTTGAAGGATTCAAATCCAGCAATTAGTACTATTCGTTTTTTCATGGGGTTTATTTTTAACCGCAGATGAACTCACAGGCAAGATGCCTGTGCCACGATGAACGCAGAAAGAAGGTGGGAAAGTATTGGTCGGCACGTGTGGGCTTGAATCACAGAGCGTTAGCCATAGAAGATGGTTCTGACTTCATTTGGGTTTGAATAGGTGACCATGACCAATATGATAGACTAATCCGTTAGTTTCAATATTTTATCTGTAGCATTTGATTGGTTGATATTATTCTCTATTCTTATATTAATGGTTTTGGTGGGGGATGCCCACCCTACATCTGCTTTCCTTTTTAGGTTGCGATCACGCAGTGGCAGGCGGAGCCTGATCGCGCAGTGCTGCGGAGCAGATCGCGCCACTGACTGCGATCGTTAGATTCTTCCACAGGGTAAGCTGACTCTCCTGGTAGAATATAGAAGTTTACGAAGTAAATTATTCGGAATGACACAAGTAGAACAGATTCAAGCTGAAATCGAGGCTCTCCCCCAGGAAGATTTCATAAGATTGAGAGAATGGTTTGCTGAGAAAGACTGGTGGCTCTGGGATAAGCAGCTTATTTAATTAATATTTTTGATCATTTTACTCATTATCGTAGCATATATTAGAGGATTGGGATAAGATGAAAGGGGTTAAGACACAAAAGGATAAAAAATTGACTCAAAACTTAACGCAAATTATTGAGCAATTACAGTTACAACCACCAGCTGGAATTCCACAAAATATCCCACGTAGCGGTGCAGTTAAATTCGTTGGACGGGATGAAGTGTTGGAAGAACTGCACCAGCAACTGCAACAGAATCAACGAATTGCTATTACTGCGATTGCGGGAATGGGTGGTCTGGGCAAGACAGAGCTAGCGCTACAATATGCTCAAATACACTGGCAAAGAGAGACTTATCCCGGTGGTGTTTGTTGGTTACAAGCAAGACAATCTGATTTAGGAATTCAGATTGTCAGTTTTGCTAGAACCTTATTAAGGGTAAATCCCTCCGATGATTTAGACTTATTAAGTCAGGTTCAATATTGCTGGTATCACTGGCGAGAAGGAAATGTTCTTATTGTCTTGGATGATGTGGTGGATTATGAAGAGATTCAAGCTTATTTACCACCCACTGACCCGCGATTCAAAATCTTAATTACTACCAAGCAGCAACGATTAGGAGAATCATTCCAGCAATTAAATTTAGAAGTATTAGCTGAAGTAGAAGCTTTAGATTTATTGATTTCTTTTGTTGGCGAAGCAAAAATAGAAAGAGAGTTAGAGAAAGCTAAAGTTATTTGCGCTCGTCTGGGCTATTTGCCTTTAGGATTAGAATTAGTGGGGCGCTATTTACAAAGGAAGCAGGATTTATCTTTAGAGGAAATCGGGGAGAGATTGGGTTTAGACCATTCTTCTCTAGAAGATTATTACCCCGATATGACAGCTCCAAGAGGAGTAGTTAGTGCTTTTGATTTAAGTTGGCAAGAATTAAATGACCGGCAACGAAAGCTTTGTTTTCTGCTGAGTTTATTCGCTCTCGCTCCTATTCCTTGGTCTTCTGTAGAAGAATGTTTAGCCAAATTAGAATCTAATGAGTTAGGTGGTCTAAAAAGAATGGTTCCAACTTTATATAAGCTTTTGGAGCCAATAACACCAAAGAAGTTATCACGAAATTCTTGGGAAGATATTAGAGATGAGCTGATTAATTTTAGTCTTTTAAAACGGACAGGAAAAAACCTCTATCAATTAGACCCATTAATCAGAGAATTTTTCCAAAGTAAATTAGAAACCCTAGATATAGCAGATAAATATAAGCAAAGTATTTGTCAAGTAATGGTAGCAGTAGCGAAAGCAATTTCCTCTACTCCTACTCGCAAGGAAATTGAAGCTGTTAGCTCTACTATACCTCATGTAGCAGAAGTAGCTACAACTCTTACTGATTGGATTAGGGATGAAGATATCAGTTGGCCATTTATTGGTTTGGGCAAATTTTATCAAGGTCAGGGAGCTTACGAGGAAGCAATACCTTGGTTTTCCCGATGTGTATCAGTAAGCCGAAATCGTCTGGGGAAAGAGCATCCTGATGTGGCTAACAATCTCAAGAACCTCGCTCTACTTTATGAATCTCAAGGAAAGTACCAAGAGGCGGAACCCCTATATTTGGAAGCTCTAGAGATGAGAAAGCGCTTGCTAGGAAAAGAGCATCCTGATGCAGCTACCAATCTCAACAACCTGGCTGCGCTTTACAAATCTCAGGGAAGATATTTAGAGGCGGAACCCCTATATTGGGAAGCTCTAGAGATGAGAAAGCGGTTGCTAGGAAAAGAGCATCCTGATGTAGCTACCAATCTCAATAACCTGGCTGCGCTTTACCAATCTCAGGGAAGATATTTAGAGGCGGAACCTCTATATTTGGAAGCTCTAGAGATGAGAAAGCGGTTGCTAGGAAAAGAGCATCCTGATGTGGCTACCAGTCTCAACAACCTGGCTGCACTTTACCAATCTCAGGGAAGGTATTCAGAGGCGGAACCTTTCTATCTAGAAGCTCTGAAGATGTTTAATCATCTCCTAGGGGAAGAGCATCCTAATGTAGCTGCTAGTCTCAACAACCTGGCTGCACTTTACCAATCTCAAGGAAGGTATTCAGAGGCAGAACCTTTACTATTGGAAGCTCTGGTAATGAAAAAGTGCTTGCTAGGGCAACAGCATCCTGATGTGGCTACCAGCCTCAATAGCTTGGCTGCACTGTATTTTTCTCAAGGAAGGTATGAAGAGGCGGAACCTTTCCTACTAGAAGCTCTGGACATGATAAAGCGCTTGCTGGGGGAAGAGCATCCTGATGTAGCTACCAATCTCAATAACCTAGCTGCACTCTACGAATCTCAGGGAAGATATTTAGAGGCGGAATCCCTATATTTGGAAGCTCTAGAGATGAGAAAGCGGTTGCTAGGAAAAGAGCATCCTGATATGGCTGCCAGTCTCAACAACCTGGCTACACTTTACCAATCTCAAGGAAGGTATTCAGAGGCGGAACCTTTCTATTTGGAAGCTCTGGAGATGACAAAGCGCCTATTGGGAGAAGAACATCCTAATGTGGCTGCTAGTCTCAATAACTTGGCATTGCTTTATCAGTCTCAGGGAAGGTATGAAGAGGCAGAACCTTTCTATCTGGAAGCACTGGAAATGAGAAAGCACCTGTTGAGGTTAGAGCATCCTGATGTGGCTAACAGTCTCAATAACCTAGCTGCACTTTACCAATCTCAAGGAAGGTATGAAGAGGCGGAACCTTTATTACTGAAAGCACTGGAAATGAGAAAGCGCTTGCTGGGGCAACAGCATCCTGGTGTGGCTAACAGTCTCAATGGCTTGGCATTGCTTTACTCTTCTCAGGGAAGATACTCAGAGGCAGAACCTTTCTATCTGGAAGCTCTGGAAATGAGAAAGCACCTGTTGGGGTTAGAGCATCCTGATGTGGCTAACAGTCTTAATAACCTAGCTGTACTTTATCAGTCTCAGGGAAGGTATTCAGAGGCGAAACTTTTCTATCTGGAGGCTCTAGAGATGTATAAACGTTTATTGGGACAAAAGCATCCTAATGTGGCTACTAATCTCAATAACCTGGCATTACTCTACGAATCTCAGAAAAGATACTCTGAGGCTAGACTTTTCTACCAACAAGCCTTAGAGATTGTAGAGCAAAAGTTCGGAATGAATCATCCTAAAACTCTCCTTATCCGTGAGAATCTTGAGAATCTAGATAAATCAAAAAGTCTTGGACAAGATGACAGCGAGAAAGTTTTTACTGAGATATAGATAGTAATAGGCAAAGTAATTTTGAACAATAACAAAATTTTGGTTTGTATTATAATTTTTTTGCTAATTATTTGTATTATTTTATTGATAATCCTAGTGCGTGCTAGACTTTTTTTCAAAACAAAACTTAAATATCAAAAAGACAAATATGAACAAAAGTTGAAATTTGAAAGAGATAAATATGAACAACAGTTGGAATATAGTAAAGCTAGTTTAGATTTTGTTCAAGATCTAAATACTGATTTAAGAAATATTCTCAAATCAAGGGCAGATCGACCTATTGAAAATACTATTAATGTTAATATAACATCGGAGAATCAACCTATGGCAGAAGCGAAACAAGAACAAGGAAGCAAAAGTTATACTAATACTAATACAGGAAATCAAAATCAGGCTATTCAAGGAGAAAATATTACCATTCGACAACAAAGTCAAAATATCTCGGATAAAGATAGAGGGGAGGAATTAACTCAAGAGGAAGTTATTACATTATTGGCAGATATAAAAGATAAAATTGCCGATTCTCCTTTATCAAAAGACTTTCAAGATAAGGCTATTAAGCGTTTGGATATTATTGCGGATGATGTGCAGGTTAAAGAACCTAATAAACAATTAATAGCTAGTAACCTCAAACAGGTGACTGGTGTTCTTGCAGAAGCAAGCAAAACTACGGCAGAAGGAAAGAAAGTTTGGGAAAATGTTCAACCTATTATCCTACAACTGGCAGGTTGGCTGAAGGTAGGAGTTGATTTTTTCCGCAATCTATTGTGATATAGCACTTGAGAAAAGTATAATTAAATGGTTTTGCTGGGCGATGCCCACCCTACATCTAAAAACATATGATTACTGTGCTGAAACAAAGGTTGATTTGTCTTTCCCTGGAGTAACACCTAATTTAGCTCCCCATTAGGTTGCTCAAGGTTTTCCAAACTGCGAGGTAAAAGTTTCCTTCTTTCCAAAACCTTCTTTGGAAATTTTATTTTCTCCAGTTCCTGCTGCAGCTGGAGGATTATCTCGATCTAGGGGTTCCATCTCCCTCTGCGGCAGATCCGAATCGGCAATAGGGCTGGAAGGGGAGGCGAATATATCCTGATCGGAGTCAGAGACTAGGGAACGATCGGACTGTTGAGGGTTCATGGCTTTTTTTTAGAGCTTTGCGTATTGCGTTCTTTCTCCATGATATATATAGGGAAGAGGGAAAAGAGAGATAAAGTTGTTTCCTATAAAATAAAATGAAAATGACAGCCAAATATTTGAATAAATAGTGGATAGTGGATAGTGGATAGTTGACAGTTGACAGTTGATAGCTATTAGTAGGGTGCGTTTGCTAAGAGCGGCGCGAAGCTGGGTGCAACGCACCACTCTTGGACTCACGAGGTACATTATATACCGGCCTATGAACCTGTTTAGTATCAAGTGAGAGCAACCAACCGGTTGCTGTATAACTATCAACTATCCACTATCAACTGTCAACTGCTATATCTAAGCTGCTGGTTGTTGCTGGTTTGCTGCAGCAAGTTTTTCCTTATCTTTTCTCCGCTTCTTAGCATATAATTGAATAGCAGCCACCATAGCAATAACCAAGGCCACAATCAGCCAAGTAGTCAAATCTAAGGGCAAGCTATTCTTAAATACAGCTAACAAAACAATTGCCACTAACAAAATAGTTGGTGCTTCGTTCAAGGCTCTAAACTGTTGACCGGTCCACTGACATTCCCCTTTTTCTAACTTTTTCATCAGATTACCGCAGTAGAAATGATAGAAAAGCAATAGAGCCACAAATGCCAACTTGCCATGGAGCCAACCGGATTTTAATACCTCTGGTTCCGTATAGAGCAACCCTGCAGCCATTACCACCGTCACCCACATTCCCGGAGTAGTGATAATACCGTAGAGTCGCTTCTCCATCAACACGTACTGATTTTTAAGGATAGTTTGGGCTGGTTCCGGTTCCGCTGCAGCTTCTGCATGATAGACGAAAAGTCGCACCAAGTAGAACAAGCCAGCAAACCACACCACTACCCCAATGAGATGAAACGCTTTGAACCAAAAATAAGCCATATTATCTTCTTAGCTAGCAATGAATTAGAAATTCAATCTTATGATAAGGGAAAATTTTAGAGGCGATCGCCACGGAACTGGCTCAATACGAAAATTCTACTGTTCGCATAGCAGCCTATGTAGATGCAGGAGACAAACCAGCCCGAAGCCAAGAACTATCCTTTAGAAGAGCCAAAGTAATCGAACATTATCTCAGCAAGACACTTAACGGTAATTATCGCTGGGTAGCCCTGGGGTACGGACAAAATAGTCATCTGCGATAGGGAAACCCTTCGGCTACGCTCAGGGACCTCTCAACACAACTTGGTGCTGTTGGGTTTCGTTGCCTCAACCCAACCTACAATCTAATCCTACTTAATCAACCTCTTAATTGTTCATTGTTAATTGTTCATTGCTCATTGCTATAGCTTTTCTCTAGACTCACCCCAATAAGCACTGCAAGTCCAAGTTTCCTGAGTGCCATTGTTAGTTACAGACCACCGATAAGTAGCATCTTTGGGGTTCACTCCAACTTCAACTAACTTGGCCCCCATGTAGTATTCCATCTGCTTCTTCTTCATATCCTTATACCCTTGGGGTCTGGAGCGGCTCCAACTTTGGGTCATATGTGCTTGGGTGGGCCTTTTCGCCATGTTATTAATTTCCTCGTATCTTAACAAAAATTTATTATCTTTTCAAGATAGCATGGCATTTCCTCCCAGTTGGGATAGTACAAGGCAAAATTGACGCTCCTGGCCTATACAACCTTCAAAGTCCCCCCCCTGTTTCCCCC
>JH610470.1 GCA_000252485.1 Prochloron didemni P4-Papua_New_Guinea
TCACTGTTCCCTAAAATCTCGAAATTGTATACTTCATAGCTATGAGAATTGCTATATTTAGTTTCTTTGGTCAATCAAAAGAAAGGTGGAATCTCACCAAAAGAAGGGTATTGATACCATTTCTTAAGATTTTTATACCATTTCTTTGCTTGTATTTCTGTTTCCGTAGGTATATAATACTCTAATTCTTCATCAGATTGATTATGCAATTTGTAATCAAATTCCTCGGGCTGATAATTGAGGCTATAGCCTCTTGGTAAGGTTTTCCAATAAGTCACCTGCCAAGGTTCTAATACCTCCCACACTTCCGTTCCAGGAATAGGTCTATTGTATTCTAAAAGATATTCCCCGTAAGCCAACAATTGCTCGATATTTTCTCGCTTAGTGGCAAAAATTCCTCTTTCGTAGGGATACACGAGTATAAAATTATTAATTAAAAACTTGTTCCAATCAGGATGAGCTATTGCTTCCCAACGTTCCCCACCTTGGGGTGTGAGGTAGTATACTACTTGAAGCTTGCCATCTAAATGGTCTTGAATGCCAGTCATGGTTAAGACTACATCTGACGTTCCTTCATAGTCGTAGATGCCTCTATCGTCTGGTCCGTCTGCAAAAACCTTAGCTCGTATATATCCTTTTTGAAACAAAGAATCCGCTCCTATTGCGATTTCCCCATGAGAAAGTTCCTGATATTCCGTACCAGCGGAATACTCGTTGACTCTTAGTGAAGATGCTTGTAATAGAACGTTTCTCAGAATCAAATACTCTATTTTTTCGGAATTAATTTTCTTTGGCGTAGGGTAATAGCGGGGAAATTTAGGCTCTATTTCCTCAAACAAAGGTTCCGTATACCATGTCTCAATTTCTTCCCTGGACCAATTGTTTGCTTTTTCGTCTGCAGCGATCCATTCTTCAGCAGCGTTAGAATCTATAGGCTCTTCCGATTTCCGATACTGATAGCGAACCTTGTAAGCTTTGGGTAAGGTCTTCCAGTAATTAACTTGCCAAGGTTCTAGCTCTTCGACAACCTTTGTTTTTGGAATCAGTATTTCACCTCGGCAATATTGGGCGATTCTCAAATGTGTTTCGAGTAATTTTCGGTCTGCACAGATGATTTCTGCTGTTTGCAATTCTGGAGTTTGGGAATTTTTATTTCCACAGTACCTCCATTTGTGATATCGATTCCAATTGACGTGGGTCACGGTTTCCCATTTAGCTCCTCCTTGAGGAGTTAAATAGCAGAAAAAATGGAAATTTCCGTCTAAATGAGCCTGAATTAAAGACATGGTTAATGTCACATCTTTAACCGTTTTTCCTTTCGTGGTATCAAACTCGGCCAGTATGTCGCCGTTTTCAAACAAGTTATAGGCAGCTCTTGCAACTTCAGCCTGAGAAAGTCTTTGTTCAAATACAATATCTCGTAAAATTACAATATCTATGACAGCATCATCAAGAATTAAGTACTCGGCTTTGTCCATGGTGGTTTTTTAGAACTATTTTTTGATTTTTATCACAAGTGAAAATTTAGATCGTCCCATGATTAAATTAGCTCCGAAGATTAGGCTCTAATTTAGTAGCTAATTATCAAATTTATTCTGGAAAAATTATATTTGGTTTCTTTCCTCAATCAAAAGAAGGTTGATAATACCACTTATTAATATTTTCATACCATTCCCTTGCTTGTATTTCTGTTTCTGAAGATACGTGTTTATCGAATTCTTCATCAGATTTAGTCTGTAATTGATAATCAAATTCCTCATACTGATAACGGAGGCGATAGCCTCTTGGTAAAGTTTTCCAATAAGTCACCTGCCAAGGTTCTAATACCTCCCACACTTCCGTTCCAGGAATAGGTTGACGATCATCTTCTAAAAGATATTCCCCATAAGCCAACAATTGCTCGATATTTTCTCGCTTAGTGGCAAAAATTCCTGGTTCTTTGTCGGATTGGGGGAAACATATGGTGTTTAAATCATCAATTAAAAGCTTATTCCAATCAGGGCGAGCTATGGCTTCCCAATGTTCTCCACCTTCAGGTGTGAGGTAGTACAGTGCTGAAAGGTAACAATCTAGGTGGTCTTGAATGCCAGCCATGGTTAAGACTACAT
The DNA here is from genome assembly GCA_000252485.1 of Prochloron didemni P4-Papua_New_Guinea. Lineage (GTDB taxonomy): Bacteria > Cyanobacteriota > Cyanobacteriia > Cyanobacteriales > Prochloraceae > Prochloron > Prochloron didemni. The sequence goes on from JH610470.1 coordinate 2,109, forward strand.
CTGGCGTTTCTTCATAGTAGTGGATGCCTCTATCGTCCGATCCCTCTGCAAAAACCTTGGCTCGTATATATCCTTTTTGAAACAAAGAATCCGCTCCTATTGCGATTTCCCCATGAGAAAGCTCCTGATAATTAGTGTCAAAAGAATAACGATTCATCCTGAGGTCTGCCAAACCAAAAATAACTTTTCTAAGAATTAAATACTCTATTTGTTTTAAATTTATTTTTTTGGGTATGGGGTAGTGGCGGGGAAATTTAGGCTCCGTTTCGGAAAACAAAGGTTCCGTATACCATGTATCGATTTCTGAGCTGGACCAAGCATTTGCTTTTTCACCTGTAGAGATGGGTTGGTCAACAACATTAGGATCTACAGTCCCTTTCAATTGCCGATACTGATAGCGAACCTTGTAAGCTTTGGGTAAAGTCTTCCAGTAATTAACTTGCCAAGGTTCTACGGAGGAGAAAACTTCTGTTCCTGCAACAAACTGCATAGTTTGAGAATGTTTGGCGATTCGAGTGCGCCTTTCGAGTAATTTGCGATCTGCACAGATTATTTCCGCTGTGCGTAACTCTGGAGTTTGGGAATTGTCCCTTCTATGGGGGAACCATTGGTAATATCGATTCCAATCGGCATGGGTCGCTGCTTCCCATTTAGCTCCCCCTTGAGGAGTTAAATAGCACACAAAATGGAAATTTCCGTCCAGATGAACCTGAATTAAAGACATGGTTAATGTCACATCTTGAACTTTTTTTCCTTCCTTGGTATCAAACTCAGCCAGTATGTCGCCGTTTTCAAATAAGCCATGGGCCGCTCTTGCTATTTCAGCGTGAGAAAATGTCCATCCAAATGCGATATCCTGCAAATTAGCACGCCTGAAAGCACTATCTAGAATCAAGAACTCTACTTCGTTCATGGTGGTTTTTTAAACTCTTCTGTGATTTTTTAGTTCAAATAAAAATGAGGTTTCAGTGGGATTTTTCATCTATCCAATTTTGAGGAACTGGTCTAATAACGAAGTCTACGGCCATCCCACTTCTTGATATTCAGAACAGCATACTTGACAAGTTTCCTTGGCTTTCCGTTCGTATCTTCACAGCATTCGCACCTTCCAAGGGAACCCACACTGCTACTCTGCCATCCCCATTCATACCTCCCCTTGTCCCAAGCGTGATCGTTCAGCAATACATTATAATGAAGGGCACCTTGTTCATTTTCCCCATTTTGCCCTCTTTGCGAAGTGGGATGGTCGCAAGGACTCCTTTGAGATACTTCACCTTTGTCAACCATCACTGTCGCACGCCACCAGTCTTTTGCCTCTCTTTTGTCTGTCAAGCCACGTTCCCTCCCCCTTACTTTTCTTAGTTCTCCAGCAGCTTCGCCCAATTCATTGTAAATATAACCAGTATATGTGCCAATTAAACTTTTGTCTTTTATATCTTTACACTCAGTAAATTTACTCAATTCTGGATCGTCTTTGCACCGCTTCTTATTACAGTCATTGGGATCGCGTAAAATGGTTGGATCCTCATTTCGGGACGGCGTAGGACGAGGCAATGGTCGACGATTACGATGAGGTGGTGGTGGATTTAAAACGGGTTTAGGGGAGAGTTCCGGAGCAGTCTGGTGATCGTCTAGAAGCCTTCGGATTCTTAGACCTATATCAGCTATAGTACCTATAGCACCTATAGTTACTAAACAATCCCCAATCAAATACCCACCAGCAAAAGCGTCACCAAATGGTAGGGCACCGTCAGCACTTGCAGCTCCTCCTGCTATCCCCAGCGCTGCAAGCGATACACAATGTCCAGAGGGGTCGGTAAAATTAGTAGGCGAGTTGAAAGTATAGCGATAGAGGTTCCCATCCCCACCGGCAAAACCAATGGGGTCTTCGCTAATAAACCGCTCCCCATCTTTATACCTTCCTCGATAGTAAACTAAACCAGTCTCCGGATCTAACTCCCGTCCTGTAAAGCCAAAACGCAACGAAATGGATGGATTAGTCTCATCAATCACGGAACCAAAACTATCGTAACTAATGCGATTCAGCACTTCACCGTCATTGCCTACTACGTACCTGACAGTACCCAGATTATCCACTAGCGCCCACAGCACCTCCCCAGAACCGTCTTCATCCGCGATAATCTGGTCTACATTAGGACCGTGTAAATAGCGATTCTTCTGAGTGCCATCCCCATCAAACACTAGAGCGATGTGTTCTCCATCGTAGACAAACACCTCCAGAACAGAACCCTGGGCTGACTTACTCAGACGACGGTTAAACACGTCGTAGGTTATTGAGTTGGTCTCAAGAATATTTCCTTCACTATCGAGAGTAACCACTCCTATCAAGCGATTGCGGTAGTCCCAGGAATACTCCGTTACCTCCCCGGTGGCTATTTCAGTGCGAACAGTACGATTACCCTCGCCATCATATTGGTAATTGTAAACTCCATCGCTCAACAAGCGATTGTTGCTACCGGTGGAATAGCCAGGATTTGTGCGATTGCCATTGCCGTCATAAGAATAGCTTTCGTCTGCTTGATAATCGGATTCTGCCCCAGTCAACTGGCTCCTTTCATCATAGGTATAGTCAATCACACCATCGGGATTGGTAAACTGAGTAATGCGATTGGCGGCATCGTACAGCCAAGCATAATCTGCTATTACTTCACTATCTCCATTATGAGTGAGATTAATTAGCCGACCCG
>JH610471.1 GCA_000252485.1 Prochloron didemni P4-Papua_New_Guinea
ACCAAAGGAAACCGATGCTACTGCATAGTTATAGGCATTGGCGCTCGCGCTAAGAAGGCAAAAAATTAACCCTCTCTGCCCCTTCGGTAATGAGACTCTTCGCTTCATTCCCTATGTAAAAATATCCATTTTTCTCCCATTCTTTCCTTATCCACTTAACCAACTTTTTGTAGTAAGGTTTTGTCTTGTCAGCAAGAGTAGGGACATCATTATTCCATTGGATGTGTCCCAAAACTAGATAAGGTTTTTGAAAGTAAGCTCTCAGAAAGCCCAACGCAGGATCTAAGGCGGAACTTACTCTAACTGGAGGATTACCAAATGGATGTACCATAGACTTGGGAACTAGGGATAAGTAACAATAAGGCCCCAAGCTTGGGTCTGAGCTAACCTCTTCGTTGATATGAGTAGAGACTAAATAAAGCCCAAGGGACGTAGCATAGTCTTGTAATTTTTTGTTGTCTAACGGTCCGCAAAAAAAGGAAACACTACTTCCCATCTTTTCTCACCTCTGTGTGTTTATAAATTCAATAGGGATTCCGCTGGCGAATTCAATCTGACGAGCAGCATCAAGCTCATCCGACCTTTTTATTATACCCTTTCGGTTTGCTTTCACGAGTTGAAATCCTTTGATTGGTTTTTTTGTACGAGGATCTATTTGAACTATGTCAATAAAACGTTTATTTCCACTTTTATTAATTTCTACTTCAAACTCAAACACAACCCCAAACCCACTTGCCTCAAGTTCAGCTGTTTTGTTAATGGTAGCTACACGTGTATCAATATTGCCCAATCGTCCTCTTCCTATAGATCTTCCCCTCTTAAATTTATCCACAATAATCTTTTGAAACCTTGCGAAGGCTGCTGGAGTCAGAGAGGGGTTCAGAGAGCTTACATCTAGCCCTGCGTTGATGATCTGCTTTCTGACTTCCGGGTCGCTTATACCTTGTGCAATCAGAAATTGATTTTCTAACTCATTATCCACTAAATTGTTTGTTTTGCCAGGAACGCCTGAATTGGGTCTTTCACCAGTAGATTAGCACAGTTTTTGCCCAGGTTATTTACTTTTGAGGATGAAACATCTTCAATTTCAATCTTACTGGGAAAGCGACCATCAAAAGATAGAATAGACCCAATACCATGAGTTATTCCACCAGCATAATCCCCGTCCCGGAAAGCTCTTACAGACCATGGGGTGCGCCGCTCCGCGGATAAGAGCGGGATCTCCTTCTGGAAGAAAAACAGAAGACGGGTGCTACCGGAAATGATATGAGGGATCACTTACCTGGAAAGAACTTTCCTGTAAGACCTGGAGCCTTGCCAGAGAAATATCTAAGTTCAGAAATGGCTTCCTTAAAAGCTTGGATAATGAAGGAAGAAAGCTTTGAAAAGTAAATAGGCTCTTTTACCCCTTCTTCCATTTGATAAACATCAGGATCATCAGTGCCATCACAAAGAAAATACCAGTACACTGTACCCTGAAAACTGGCAAAAAAGAAAATTGACAAGGATTCAGGAAAGCTAATTTCCTCTTCAGCAATCATCTCGTCAACTTCCTCTCTCAAGTCAACCAAACCTGAGTACTCTCTAATAACACTATGATCTAAGAGTTCTCCAGCTTCAGCGCCACAATGCAGTAGAAATTCCACATATATTCGAGGTAAATGAATAGAAAAATGCTCTTCTAAAGCCTTTACTGAAGAAATTGAGACTCCTTTAATGCAAGTTTCTGTGGTAAAATTTTCTTCAATAGCTACTTTGAGTTGAGCATTGAGTTTATCTTTAAATTCTTCTTGCATATCATGACCCTCCTACTTTTATCTTAGTTTCTGCTCTAGTGTAGTCGATATTGTGGTTATCTTAATCTGGTGATTGAAATAGCTGTTTTATCTCTGCACTTATTGCAGTCATGTTTGGTGTATGTGAATACGCTGATGATTCAAGAGGTATTATCTGAACCAGCATGGATGAATCGTATGAAATCCGATGATTTGAGGGCATTAACGCCTCTAATTTGGAGTCATGTTAATCCTTATGGAAGTTTTCGCTTAAATCTGGATGAAAGACTACCAATCAAGATGGCTGCTTAATTTTGAAGTCTGAAACGCTTGTGTAGCAAGGGTTTCGAGTTAGATTGCCCCTGGTGACAGCTTCGCTAGATCTGGGCCTATTGATAATGGTCTCTCTTATTCTGAGAGACTATTCCATTCAATCAGAAGAGTATATTTGCTTTTGGGGCGACTTGTCGCCCCCCCAGAGGGAACTACAAAATATAGCCCTTCACAACCAGTCAAAAGTCACAGCCTATTTTCAAAGGATAAGCCCGTTTCGCTTTGCTGGAATTAACCAGCAGAAATGGAAGCTGTTTAAGGAGGTCAATCAACGCCGTAAAGTAGCTGGGTTAGCTCGAATCGAATGGTCTGAAGCGAAACGATGGAGGGATGATTGATATCTAAAAGATATTAAATAGATGTCCTTATGAAATGTCAATGATATCAAAATTTGAGATCGCTTTCTCTACTAACTGTAATAAAAATTGCTGTTTTTTACTGTAGTAGCTGTCGATCAATCATTGGAATAATAAATACAAATACTACATGAGTTAAAAATGCCAAGAGAAAAAATAAAGCTTTCATATAAATACCAGATGGGTAAGAAGCATGAAATATAAATAATCCATATAAAAATAAAGTTACTATCGGAAATCCAGATGCTCCTCTTCCTCTACGATTTCTTTTCAATGAAAGATAAAGAGATAGTATATCGATAGAAAAAGGAACAAGTAAGGTTACTAACAATTTCAATATCATTTATTTTGTGGTTAAATAGCTTGTTTTTTTTATCTAAATCAGACAATTACGAAATTGCTTATATTCCAAATATGAAATACTGTCACAGAACCTATCGAATAACCCGTTGTCCTAGATGACCTTTAATTGACTCCCAACCAGAAGGATACCTTAACTGAGAACCAGGAATAGTTTGAGTTACAGAGTTTCCATAAGGATAGCCAGTACCTGTTTGAATCCAATTTCTAGGTGTTGCGTTTCCAGTCATTACCCAACGTCCCGATTGTAAATTTGGAGTAACGCCCTTTGGTGCCCAGCTAGTTACAGTTTGGTTAGATGCAGTATAAGGTCTAAGCGAATATCCTCCAAGAATAGCACCTGTAAATGCTGAAAAACCAAGACTTCCTACATCAAATTCGGATTGTATTCCCGCTAGTAGACCAAACCCTTGCGAAGCTAAATTTCCTGTTGTATTTACTACAGCCCCAGTTAAAATACCTCCCAAAACTCCGCCGTTGAAGACTCCAGCGATTGTAGCACCTCCTAATCCTAGAGTTAGCCCCGCTACACCTCCTTGTATAGAGCCTTGTAAAGCAGCATTAAATATAGCAGTGCTATCTCCACCAGCTATCCACGTCAAACCTCCACCGAGTATAGCTCCACTCACCGCACCCACACCACCAGTTAATAATGTAGCTGCTTCACCTACAGGGACATTTTCAATCTTCATCTCATCGCCGGCATCAATTACATCATCAACACCATCGATTGTGCTGCCCAATCTATTAGGAGTAATATTCCCTTTTGCTCTGTTGCCTGGACCGCTAGATTCATCCTTAATTGCAGCAAAGAATTGCTTGAAAAGATTATCTCCTTCATCGGCATCGATCCTTCCAGCCGTACCTAATGATTCAGCAGCAGTAACCAGCCGCCTACCACCTCTAGGCCAAGAACCCCCACCAAAAATATCATTAATAACATTACCACCCTTCCTGGCTAGATTACCCGCACTACCAGGAGCACTACCCAGAATTGAAGTAGTAGCACCACCAAAAGAGAGAGTAGCCCCAATACCATGACCGATTCCACCAGCATAATCCCCGTCCCGGAAAGCTCTTACAGACTCCTGTGTACTAACAACTCCCTGGTAAGCATTAACGCCAACATTGGCTACCTGCGCGATTTCAATAGCAGTCTCAGCCCTCAATGCAAAACGACCAGCTCTAATCGTAGCAGCACCAACAGCAGGAACGCCAGGTAAAAAGACCGCCCCAATATCAGCAGCAATCCCCACCAGATCCAAACCAGCATTCACAAAATAAGATCTCTCCCGATTCCTAACCCCCTGATAGACATTGTGGACGAAAGAAGCCACCCCTAGAACAACAGAAGCAACATCCCAAATAGTTTCCACAATCATCCCACTGGGATCCACATAAACAGTAGGAGTATTACCCACATAGCGATAGAGATTAACATCCCCCGCCGCAAACCCCAGCAGGTCTTGAGACAAAAACCGCCTCGTCACAAAATCGTAATACCTTGTCCGGTTGTATCCCAAACCAGTCTCTTTATCAAAATCCCGACCAGTAAACCCGTACCTCACATCCACACCCGGATTAGTCTCAGAGGTAATATTGCCGAAACTATCGTAAATAATCTCATTAATCACTTCCCCAGCAGAGTTCAGAACAAACTCCACCGAATTCAGATGATTAGTCAGAGCGTACTCCACCCTCGAACCAACAGTCTCCTCCGCCAGAACCCAATCAGTGCCAGGACCGTAGAAATATCTTTGACTTATCTCATCCCCATCCAGCACCAAAAGAATAGAATCATCGTTGTAGACAAAACCTTCCACCAGCTCATAGATTCCATCCCCATTGGAATCCACCAACTTAGTCAGACGGCGGTCAAAAGCATCATATTGATACTGAGAACTAGAAAGAACCTCCCCTAACTCATTACTGGAAGACACCTCCACCAGACGATTGCGCCAATCCCACTCATAGTCAGTCACCACCCCAGTAGCAAGTTCAACCCGTTGAATGCGATTACCCTCAGCATCGTATTCATAGGAGTAAACACCATCATTCAACAAACGGTTGTGGGAACCAATATCATTGCCCAACCGATTCCCCGTCTCATCATAGTCATAGCTTTCATCCTCTTGGAAATCAGAACTAGCCGAAGTTAATTGGTCCGTACTGTCATAGGAAAAACTACTCTCACCATTCGGACCAGTAATAGTTGTGATGCGATTGACCTCATCAAACTCATAGCCATAAGCCACTTCCTCCCCAACTGCCGTAGTGTGGGTCCTAGTGACAGGACGGCCATCCAGGTCAAAAGTAATAGCAGTACTGAAAGCATTCAGCACCTCCAGTTGTTCCAGTTGCCCAGCATCATCATAGGTAACAACAGCAGTTTTAGGAGTAACCCCATTCCCAGTCTGAGAAATACTAATAACTCGGTCTTGGGCATCATAGGTATAAGTTTCAGTGGATAACTGAATTCCACCAACCGTATCAGTAACAGTCAACACATTGCCCACACCATCATGGGTGTAGTCCAGCACCACCTTGTCCGTAAAGCCAAAAGTATCTCGGATTTCCTTAGTTAAACGGCCATCGTTATCATATTCATAAGAGTACTTAGCTGTTGAATCTCCTACCTCAACTAACTGAGAGGCTGCATCATAGTCATAAGCGATGGTATTAACAATCCTGTCCCCATCCAACCACAGTTCGGCAGTTTGGCGATTCCAATCGTCGTATGCAAACTGGACAATGCGACCATTGCGGTCCAATAGTTGGATTAGATTGCTAACCTCATCGTAGCTGTAGGTTCTCGTACCAATACCCACAGCAGTTTCCTGATAGAGGCGGTTGAGTTTATCGTAAGTGTAAGTAGTAACGTTGTCTAAGGGGTCTTCAACAGTCCCTAGATTTTCCTCTTCATCATAGGTATAGGTAGTAACAAAGCCTCTCGCATCTGTTTCCGTAGTCAGTAAATCCAGTTCGTTATAAGTATATCTTGTAGCATTGTTGAGATGGTCAGTAATCTTCACCACATTACTGTTGCTGTCATATTCCGTAGTGGTAGTATTTCCCAACGGAGTAGTAACTGTTATTTCCCGATTCAACTCGTCGTAGGAATAGGTAGTTTGCCGACCCAATTCATCTACAACAGTCAACAGATTATTATTGCCATCGTAGCTATAAGTTGTCGTGGTATCGTCAGCATTGACAAACTCTATCAACCGTCCACGCCCGTCAGTTCTCCAAATAGTTTGCCGACCTTCCCCATCCGTTACTGTCAGCACCAACAGATTGTTAGTAGTATCGTTTGAATAATGGAACTTGGTAATAAAACCTAGGGGCGTTTTAATTTCAACCTGACGATTAATCTTGTCATATTTATATGAGGTAATGCGACCCAATTCATCAGTAGAGGTCAGCAAATTACCCACTGCATCGTAGGTAGAGCTAGAACTAGAAACCACCCCATCTATAGCGGGATAAGTCACCTCAAGTAAACGATTCCGCACATCATAGGAATAGGTAGTTATCCGCCCCAGTTCATCAATCTCTTTCGTAACGTTATCTACCTTGTCATACTCAGTTTTGAAACTATTGCCATTCCCATCAATCCGTTCAATTTCGCGATTAATCTCATCATAGTTATAACTGGTTTGATTCCCGCGATGGTCTGAGATAGTCTTTAAATTGCCAACTGCATCGTAGGTATAAATAGTTTCTTCATTTACCGCATCAACTTCCTTGATTAATCGGTCGAGACTATCATAGACATAGGTTACAGTGTGGCCATTATTGTTCCTATTCCCACCATTATTGCTATTCGGGTCATTAACACTCTTTAAATTGCCAACCCCATCATAGGTATAAGTGAGCTCCTCCCCTGCGTCTACGGAAAATGCACCGATAAAGAAGTCGAGTTTTCAGTAGACCAAGTTAAATAATCCCCTGGTAACAGTACCTGTTCTTGGTCGGCTCCTGTTAATTGATAATTGTCTGGATTGAGAATGGAGCGGAGGCGATGTGGCTTGAGGGGAGATCGGTTATTTTGATGGTGGTATTATGGAGGAGTGTTTTGATTGGAGTGTTTTGATTGTGGAAATTAGAAAAATGACTGCTGAAGAGTTGTTGGAGCGCTACGCTGACGGAGAGAGGAATTTCATGGGCATTGAGTTGATAGAAACGGAAATCTCCGGTAAGATAAACCTCCAAAGGTGTGATTTGCTCGGCATCAACCTCCACGGAGCTTATTTGTCCAAGGTTGATTTCACCGAAGCTAATTTGTCTGAGGCTGACTTGCGCCATGCTTTTTTAGCTGAATCCACCTTGGAAATGGCTGTTGTCCGGGATGCTAATTTGATGTGTGCCAACTTGGTTAGAAGCAATTTGCATAAAGCTGACTTCAGAGGGAGCAACTTGGATTACATGAATGCCTCTTTGGCCTTTTGTAAAAAGGCTTGGTTCGATTATTTTAAATTAGCTATTTTGTTTAATACCAATTTTAGAATGGCTTATGTTGATGGGAAATCGCTTTGGATAGATAACGATGTTGTAAACAGTATCATGCCTGATGGAACTAGGGCCTTTCCGGGCAATACCTTTCCGGGCGATATCTTTCCGGGCGATACCTTTCCAGGCTCTATATATTAGAGTTGTTTGTGACGATAATTTATTAGTTGCAGTCATATCCATAAACCAATGTAATCCATTGTGGTCAAAAAAAATGGTTTTTGTGGTGGAGAGTTTTGTAGTGGAATTAACGATTTTGAATGTGGTATTCTGAAGTACATTTTTGAGATAAGGGTTTTGATTGTGTATAGAGAAATGATGGCTGAGGAGTTGTGGTGGCGTTATGCCGATGGAGAACGGGATTTCATGGGAATCAAGTTGATGGAAAGCGACGATCCCATCTCCAAAAAAGAGATGGATACCGACTACAGATGTTCCCTGAAGGGATTTGATTTGCGAGGAATCAACCTGCGAGGTGCTTACTTTAAGGATGTTGATTTAACCAAGGCTGATTTGACAGGGGCTGACTTGTCCAATGCTTTTTTTTATTCCTGTACCTTGGAAAAGTGCATTATCCGGGATGCTAATTTAATGTCTATTCACTTGTATTTTAGTATTTTGTATGAAGCTGACCTCAGAGGGAGCAACTTGAATTACATGAATACGAACGAAACTTTCTTTGATGGAGCGTGGTTAGATGCCTTTGAAGATGCTACTTTGATTGATACCAGTTTGGAAAGAATCAAGGTTAGTGAGAAAATAAGCGACGGTCGGAATTTGGTTTACAACTACTATAGCGTTTCGCGCTGGTCAGCACTTACTCAAAATTGATTGGATATAACCTGCCTTAACTCGTAAGAGTTTCAGCTATTTTTTTTGCAAAATTAATTTTCTATGACCACTTATCCCTCTTCTGTCACTCTCCCGTTCGCCTTGTATTTTCTTAATCCTAGAATGTAGACTGGGCAAGCGGTCGCGTAATTTTTTCCTAGTAGCAATTCCGGAGAGTGTGAAATTGACCAAAATGCGATCACTCCATCCCACATCATCGAGTATACCTTGACTCTGGAAATTTCAAATAATAGGAAAAACCGGAGAGTGACAGAAGAGGGTTATATCATGTCCGGTTATATCGAACCTCTATAAACATGAAGAGTTGCTCCTGGAATTCTCGATATAGCGTTATAGTGCGTATTGCTATACAATTACGATGCTAGCGGACATAATATTATAATGACACTATTGAGTTTTGAGGAGATTTGTTTGAAATGACTATAAATGATCCATTTCAGGAAATGTGCTGGCCCTAATAAGCCCAAATACTCCTATCTAAACCCAAAATCTAATAGATCGGTTTTTGAGGATCGTAAGTGTATATTTCCTCAAGGATGTGCAGGTCATGCTCGGAAAAGAGCAATCTTTGACCTGGTTGCAGGGAGGGATTAAGGAGGTCGTGGGGATGGAGGATAGGGTTGAGGTGACTTCCGTCCACAGTGAAGCTGTATTCTCCCTCTTGGCGATATTGGTCAAAAGGTTCGTGTCCTGCTATAACTCCCAATAAATGTAGGAGTTCGTGGTTGATGGTAGTTAGCAAGTCATAGCGGTTGTAAGCATCTGATTCTGGATTTGCTAGGCTCGCATGTTCTGTAAGAGGCAAGGCATATTCACTGTGGTCTTGAGGGGTAGGGTCGATGTACCAACCGATTCCATTGGCGTTGTGGTCTATGAGGATGGTTCCTGCGATGGGTACTCCCGTAGTGGGGTCTGTTTGAGTTAGCTGGGCTTCAGCGATTTGGCCTGGGGGGAGGTCGGTTATTTCAATTGTGGTATTCTCAAGGAGTGTATCGATTTGAGGGTATTGATTGTGGAACTTAGAAAAATTACTGTTAAGGAGTTGCTCAAGAGATATGCTGCTGGCGAGCGGGATTTCTCCGGAGTTGATTTGAGTGGGACTGATTTGCGTAGGATTGACTTGACTGGTGCCAATTTGAGTGGTGCTAATCTCAGCCGAACCAGAGCTTCCAACTGTGAATGGATTGGATTGAATTTGGCTGGGGCTAATCTCAGTGAGGTTAGTTGGCTCGATGTCTCTTTGAGAGATGTCAATTTGGAAGGGGCTAATTTGAAGGATGTTGGTTTTGATGGAGTTAAATTTAACGCTGTCAACCTGAGAGGAGCCAATCTTAACGAAGCTGAATTCGTTCGATGCGACATTGTTGATGTTAGTTTTGAGAGGGCTTCTATCAGAAATACCAAATTCGTGCTGACCTATTTGGAGAGAGTTATCTGCAGATTCGCCAACTGGGAAAGGAATGGCATTGAAGGGGAATTTATCGATGTGGATTTCACCCAAGCCAACATCGACTTTGAGCTGTCTCATGACTGTTGTGATGGTTGTTTGAGAGTGATCATGCCCAATGGGGAAATCGTCTCCGATCCCCGTATGATCGAAGCCTACTCCTGCTGAATCCGCTAATTCTGTCAAATCGCCAATCAAATTGGCACTGGTATCTTCATTGCTGGCGCTAACGTTATTCAAAAAGTTGTCTGGTTGTGGTCCCCCGTCTTCCTTTCTTTTGTGTTCCCCTCTTTTTTTAAATATCTTTGCTATATCTTCAGGTAATGAGGGGAAAAACTCGACACCGGTCAATCTTTCAATATCACTAACGCTAACTAGGAATTGTTCCCATTTGCTCCAATCGGTGATTTCTAAAGTTCTCAATGCGTTCTGTCTTCCCATTCCTTTTGTTACTCCTATATCATAGAGGTTAAAATCACCAGGAGTTTTTAGGTTGTCTCGGTTAGGAAATACGAAAGCCATTACCTCAGTGTTTGCTGTAATATCAGCGATTCCCTGACCTGGAGCTAGAGGTACTATAATTTTCCAAAAGTAAGTGGGAACTTGAATTTTTTTAGGGTTTTGGATCCCGATTAATTTTGATGTATCGTTTATCTCGTCTACACCAAATTTAAATTTGTCGCGATTTCCTTCTATATTCTGAAGTTCATCAATCTTCATTTGTGAAATATCTGGCGATATGGCGGGTGATGTTTTAGTCTTCCTCAAACGATGTCTATCTCCGAAACCTATTTTCCCTGATTGTTCCCTCGTTACCCAAATATTATTTCCAATCAATCGCTCAGGATAACCTGTCAGTTTTTCCAGTTGATATCCCGCTCCACCTGCGATAATGTGAAGTACTTGGTCGTTATTTCTGATGTATTCCCTGCTTTTATCTTCTACTCTCAACCACTTTCCACGATTTAAATTGCCGATTTCCGGAAGTATATTCGAGGTTATAAAAGTTGAATAAGAATCTTTCGCTGTTCTAGCTCTATCTTCAGCCGGGCTTAGGTGACCTTTATCAAATATCGGGCCATTAACATATCGATAATCACTGCTCACAGTCTTCGTAAAATTGCCAGGAAGTGAATTATCAGGCACCCAGGGAAAATCAAATGCATCAAAAGGATACTCATTAGGCAAATAGTCTTTTTTAGGATACTTAATCTGACGGGCTATGTCACGACCTGGCCGGTCAGTTACCCCAATCCAACTCCTATCAAGCTGCCAACTGACCCAATTAGGCCCTTTAATGGAATCATTATAAGAAACAGTATACTGAGGTCTTTCAATCAAGAAATTATTTCGGTCGTCTTCGCTTGGATTTTGAACGTATCGAGCCTCCCCTGGATTCCCCAGCAGTACATTTTTGCTCTTGAAGAAAACATTATCCAAATAAACCGATTCGTTTGTCCCTTCCAGCTCAAACTTTAGCAAAGCTGGTTTACTACGCAGTTCTTCAGGAATATCGAGATGGAAAGTCTCAAAGCCATGGGTAGCAAAATCCAGCCGATGGCTATAGGGATCGGTATATTGCTGGTTATTAAAATTATAGTCGTAATATCCCACCGCATTGGGACGGGCAAACGAAGTAGGGTCATTAGGATCTAACAAAGTATTTGGATTTTGCGCAATAGTTAGCTCAATAGGTCCTAAAGGTAGCCAGGATGAATTATTGGAGCTGGCATCTTTAATGGAGGCAATAAGTTGACCCCCATTGGGATTAGGAGTGTGCAGATCGAATCGCAGCACTCCCCAATCTGGAACAACAAAACGATTGTGGACAATCTCATTTACTCCACCCCTACCTAGCAATAGGGCATAATTTGGCTGGCTAGAAGTGTAGGCTACCTGCTGCAAGTAAGTTTGCTTTATTCCGTTTTCTTCATTTCCATGGATTAAGCGCTCAACTCCCAAACTAGGAATAGTCCCCCACTCCACCAAAGCAGACTGATTCAAATTTCCCTCATTATTATGAAGAGTCCAACCAGGAACTGGTGCAGGGGAATAGAATTGGGAAACAGCATCAAAATTGCCATTAAACAGAGTGGAAACCGGATAATCCCCTCGCTGTCGTGCTTCGCGAGTATTATCCCAATCCAAGGGAACCCGATTATTTTCGCTCCATTGCTGAAAATTTCCCAAGGAAGAGCGAGGTAACTTGTCCTCTCCATAAGGACGCAAATTATAGCCATTACCCAACACCGAATAAAACCAACCAGTGCCAATACCTTCCCATTGTGCATTCTCATCGCCGATTTCCACTCCTGGCTGATGATTAATGGTATACCAAGGATTAGCATTTGGTATTCTCTCGTCATATAACTCAGGTTGAGAAAAATCTCCTCTTCGTCTCAAGAGCCTATAACGTAATGGATTAGAGCTACGGGCAGACTTATTAATATCAGCAGTACTCTCATACCAAATAACAGAACGTCCATGAGCATTTTTGGAAGAGGGTGTCCCGGAAGACTCTGTAAAACCAGCCCGACTGTCGGAGTTAATAAACCCATTGTTGTTCCTTCCACCCAGGAATACCGATACATCTGGATGTCCCCGCAAGGGTAAATTTGCATCTCCTCCATAAAACAGCCAATTGTTTCTTGGACCAGCTTGAGGTAATTGCAAACCAGGAGTATTGAGGCGGCTTGGTTCTTCAAAAGGATAAAGATTGGGAAGATTGCGTCCTGGTGGAACAGGATGCACGTTGGTTGCTGTTTGATAGTAATTATCCGCAAAAGTCACATTTTCCCAAACTTGTACCTTCGGTTCATCGCGCACCCCATCAAAAGGGTCTATCGTAGTCATGTGCAAATCTGGAAGCGCAGGAAGGTTCTCAGTCTGGAAATGAATACCCAAGCGCTGGATAATCTCGCTATTAACTACATTTCCTGCACCAAAACCAATGAAGTGGAACGGGGAATTAAACAAATGGGTGTTAGTTCGTTTGTTCAAAGCCACCAAAGAAGAAAACACGCTATCAGCAACAGCTTCAGCAGTTCCGGAATTATAATTAGCAGCGGCCCGTGTATCTTGTAACCAATCGGTCAGCAGAACCAGCGGTCTGTTTCGCCGATTCAAATTACCTTGCAGCACGTTCCAATCCCCTGTTTGAGGATTATATTGAGCCAAAGCTCCCGTTCCATTGGTTTGAATACCTGCTTTCGAGATAATAGACTTACCTAACCTCCTACTATCGGAAACAGAATTCACGTTATGAAAGAAAGCATCTGGTGTGATAACAGTCACGCTGGTATAAGCTGTTGGGTTAGAGAAGCGCGGTAGGTTCGCCCAATCAAAAGAACCCTGAGAAAGCTCATGATGACGACCATTGCGATCCACCACAATCATACTGTAGTAATACTTACCAGGAGTTAAATTGAGATAATTGCCAATGGGAAAAGCACTAAACGCCCCATCTCCCCCTACCGTCAACTCCTGAATAAGTTCGCCATCCAGGTTGTGAAGGGCAGTCTCAAAAATCCAATCCACCTTATTGCTATCCAAATCCGGTAAACCAATAGCAGTGAGGACGCGATTGGGATTATAGTCCTTATAGATAGTGTTGCCAATCTTTAAATTGCGATAAAGCTTGCTGTCGGGCAATCCATCAGGAGGATTTTGAGCTAAGAAACGATCATCACCAGGTAACAAACCCTGTCCTTTAGGATGAGTACTGATAAAGAGAGCAACTTCCTGAATCCTGTTTTTCGTCTCCGTTGTTGGTTGGGTCAATTCCCAGGGCAGAGTTTGCAAGTCAGTACCCAAAAGTTCTTCCAGTTCTGTAAGATTTTCGATTTCCTGTTCGGGGAAGGGTTGCAAGACAGTAGACTGCTGAGGAATTCTCACCAAATCCAAGTGAGGAACATCAGTGAAAATAGGATAGGTAGTAGGTAAAGGAGTGGTATAAGACAAGATTTGAACTGCAGCATCAAAAAACCTTTGTTGTTCCCAAGCCAAGTCTGCTATTGCATCAATACCTTGCTCTAGACCTTGAGCGAGACCATTGAGAATAACTTTTGGGTTTACTATTTCTAGCGGTTTCAGAGCTAATAACTCCCTTCGTTCTGTATCGGTTTTAGCTTCAGCTACAAATCGGGCAATTTCGCCGGAATCATACTTCATCAAGAAGGTGTTGGTTTGTCCTGGTGGACCACCTGGTTCTACGTTTAGGTTGATTGTGAATTCCAATTGTTGTCTTGCCTTTTCTATTGCTGGATTTCCGATTAATGCGGCCCTTGGTGTACCAGTAGGAGTTGACGAACTGGAGAAAGCTGACTGGGGAATCACCGTACTGCTAGCACTTTTGCTATGCCCAAAAGGTATTGGAGTGGTAGCGGTAATCAATTCTGGGTTGGTGAGGGGGTCTACAATTATCCCTACGTTAGAAGATGCTATTGCCTCTAAATCTCGTGGACTGATGAAGGTGGTGTTCACCGAGCCAAATGTAGGTTGTGTAGGATGGTTGTCGGTGAAAACTTGGGTGTTGTTCGTTAAGGGAGGGTTCCAAGGGAAACCACCAGCACCAACAACAAAGGCTAAAGTTATTTCCTCAATCTTATCATTGTCTTCATTTTCGTACTGCACGGACTTCACAATTACGTGTTGAGGATCGTTCACTCGCAACGGATCCAAATCTCCTGTGGAAGTGAATGTTTTCCCTAAATCCAAATCAATAGAAACGAATTCGTTCGCCTCGAAAGTGCTAACATCTTCTGGTTCAGAGAAGTGGTAGGAGAAAAAGCCGTAGGAACCATGGCTGGAGAAAGTGCGACGGAAAGTCAAGGCTATTTTATTGGCCTCAGGAGTGGTAGTAATATCAAACACCCTTGCCGGTAAAGTTTCTCCTGCAATAGAATCCAAGGAAGCAACAATCTGGTGGAAACTATTTTGAGAACCGGAAATGCTATTATTGCCATCACCCTCTGGTTCATCAGCAGGATTCACGTTAATCACAGCAATCTTACTGGAATCGTCTAAAATAGAAGAGCGGGTGACGAACAACAAACGACCATCGCTACTAAAAGTCATCTGCTGCAATCGACTCTTGCGGATATGTTCCTGGCTGTTAGCTGCAGGTGATATGACCACCGTACCCACCACCTGATGATAGTTTTCCGAACTGGGAAGTACATCGAGAATGTAAACCCTGTCTCCAGAGAAATCGCTGATATAGGCGTATTTACCATTGGGATGAATTGCAATCTCCCCTACTTTGGCATCGGCAAATCCTGTCAAGGTAATTAAATCCACCGAATCCGTGGTGGGGTCTACATCTATGTGGGTCAATGAAGTAGGGTCAATGACTGCTATTTGATTGGTATTGGCAAACCCTACATAGACCCGCGAACTGTCTGGTGCAATCTTCAAACTCCTGGCCCAACCATTTTCTGGCAAGTTTATCTTGGCAATAGTACCACCATCCACATCCGTCACTAGAACATGATTCCTATTAATTCCTCCAAGAGTAAAACTGAAGGTAGAAGGAAGGGGTGGTGGCTCAAAAGGTAAACTCCTCACCTCCTGGGTTTCTGGTTCTGGCAATGGAGGAGTTAATACATCTACGGGACGAACTACCTCAATGATAGAATTTTCCAAGGAAACAGTATTGGGAATTGCTACTGCTAGCCGTTGACGGGACAAATCCGGCCAGTCTACACTCAGTGCCTCAATAGGAGTAGCTGAACCTACTACATTACCATCGTTAAACTCTACCGTTAAATCTTCAAATGCTCCACCCAAGTCACTAACGGAACTCTCTGACAAGATATTAGTGCCTTCAATCAAGAGTATAGGTGTGCCATAGTTTGGGTCTGTAATGTGTTCAAAGGTTAACTCCACCCTATCGATAATAGGAGGAGTTTGAGGCGTAATCTCTGGGGGAATTGGTTGCTGCACCGTTCCGCTAATCCCTACGGGCAGACGCTCTTCATTGAATTCTACATTTAAGGGTGTACTAGTAAATGTATCTCCATCTATTCCTATTAATTCCACGCCGCTATGTTTTTTGTAAAGATAGTATTGCAATGCCACAGCTGTGGTAGCTAGAGCAGTAGAGGCAATACTTGCAAGGGCAGATGTGTAACTCAATATCAATCCTGCTGATGGACCTGCAACAGCTCCTACAAGAGCTGTTGCTCCTATGCCCGCAGCAGTTAAACCCCCGTTTAGGGCTAAATCTCCCCAAAAGTTTAAACGACTGGAAGGGTAATGATTGGTGATAGATACTATTGCCTTGTCTTTCTTTCCATGAGAATCCAATACCTCATACTCAAACTGTACCTTGCCTAAATAATCTCCCGATGGTTCATAAGTAAACGAACCATCTGAATTGAGAGTTACTGTCCCATATTCTGGTTGTTCTAAAATATTTACCGTTAGGTCACTGTCCTCCAAATCCCTATCGTTTCTTAGTAATCCTTCATCTACGTTTACCTCTAAAGTCTCAGTATAATTGGTGCGATAAGCATCAGAGCGAGCAATAGGAGCATCATTTACAGGATTGATAGTCAAATCTACTTGACCGAAATCCCTTCCACCTCGACCATCTGAAACTTCATAGATGAAAACATCGCTCCCATGATAATTGCGCTCTGGAATATAGGTGAAGGAACCGTCAGCATTGAGGGTGATGAAACCATGTTCTGGCGGTGTGTTCACAAAGGCTACCAGTTGGTTGTGTTCGTCTGGGTCTGTGTCATTAGCTAACAGTCCCTCATGAGCCAACACTACCAGAGTGTCATCTTCATTTAAAGTATAGGAATCATTTTCTGCTTCTGGGTCGTCGTTGCTGGACTCTAAATATACTGTTGCTTGACTGGTATTGGTGCCGTCGTTAATACTGTAGGCAAAACTGTCGTAACCTGGAAAGTCTGTATCGGGGATATATTGGAAAGAACCATCTTCTGAGTTAAAGTTTAAAGTGCCATTTGACGGTGTTCCAACTAAGGTCACTGTCAGCTCATCCAAGGTTGGGAGCTGATAGTCATTACTGAGAACTCCTTGTCCAGCTCCCACACCGAAAACTAAGTTACCGTCTAAGATATAGGTATCGTCATTAGCTATAAGAGTGGGTTCGGTAAGGGGGGAAACCTCACTAAGAGCTGCGGTCAGAATGTTGGGGCTGGCTGTTGTTCGTTCAATCTGAGAGTCTATGCTTAATTCATCGGCAACTTCTACCTCATTGGCGGCAGCTAAACCTTGCAAATAGATTTCCGGAATGGGGAAAGAAAGCACTGCGTAGTTTTGTACCCCACTTCCACCGTAACTGCCAGCACCAGGGAAGAGCTGAGTGCGCAACGTTCCATCTGGAGTTAACAAAGCAATATCCTCTCCAACCCATCCTGGTTCCCATTTCTGGGTTTCTGCATCGGGAAGCAAGCCGGACCGCAAAACTAGCACCATATCATTTTCCGTCAACCGGGAAGGGGCTGGAATCACAAATTGGAGGGGCAGTTGAGTGAGCTCCTCCCCTGCGTCTACGGAAAATGCACCGATAAAGTCTAGCTCTCCTGCAAAGGGCAATTCTAACTCTAGTTCTTCTTGAGTTAAAGCATTAATGCTCACGGAGGTTGGCTCACTTAAGGCGGATGGTGGCACTACTACTTGATAGCCTCCTATTTCGCTTTCTACTACTCCTCCTTCTACTCCTAAGATGGCCGACGACGATGCAGGCGCTGCCACTTCTATGGGAATCACTGCTTCAGCTCCACCGTGAATAACGGTTAATTGAGCTGTTCCTGGTTCCCGGGCTAAGACATGACCGTCTGGATCTACTACTGCTACTTCTGGATTGCTGATGAAGTAGCGGGTTCCGGATTCTTCTGTACTTAAATCTGGTTCGTCGGGTAATCCTCCTGCAAGACTGACGTAGATTGGGCTGACTGTTCCCTCTGTGATAGTTAAGGCCCTGGGGAACACATCTAAACCGAATTGTTCGGCAAGTTCTACTACTAATTCCGATTCTGTGGTGGGTTCTATTTCCCCTACTCTGGTTGCCAGTACTGCTTCAACTCCATCCCTAGCCCCAGTTATAATTGTGGTTCCAGGGCTTAAACCTCTGAGCAATCCAGTCTCTGATAAGTTCGCCACTGTCTCACTTTCCGTAGACCAGGTTAAATAATCCTCTGGTAACAGTACCTGTTCTTGGTCGGCAAAGTCTCCCACTGTCCACAGTTGAGTTGTCTCTCCTACTTCCAGTCTCGGTTTGCGTTCTACAAAATTCAA
>JH610472.1 GCA_000252485.1 Prochloron didemni P4-Papua_New_Guinea
AGGGGCTCGTCTTGGTTTTGGGGTGACGGCTAGGGTTGGTGGTGGTTTCGCAACTCAGTTTGCAGTAAGTACTGCTTTTGAAGGGACTTTTGCTGGTTTTGAGCAGGTTGGGCGGAATTTAATTAGTGGGGAGCGTTTGACTCAGGGCGTGGGAGAGAATATACTTTCTAGTATTGTCTTCCAGGGTTTTTCTGAGGCTCTCAGTAATCCTCGGCAAGCTTTGCAGGCTGGTCGGCGGCTTTTGAGGGGTGCTGATAATCTGGCGGATGATTTCTTGGGGGTTGTTCGTGGTCCTCAGTGGGCTACTGCTACCGAATCATTAGGTACGGTTGGGAGGATCGATGCTGATGATGTTGCTGACTTCAATCGTCCCCTGAAAGCTGTCACTAATAATTCGGGGAATATTCCCAGTGGAACAAGCAATACAACCAGAAATGTAGGAAGTTCTACCAATGTTTTTAAAGATATTGGCCATTCTCCAACCATTGTGGAGTTGGTTCAAAATGCACCAAATCAAAAACTAGAAGACGCAAAGGACATAGAGGAATATTTAGAGAAAGTGAAGCCGATAGACTTCCATCATATCTTTGATGGAGATGTTCGCCCTGTTCGTGATAGACGTACAGGTGCTGTAGTTGGCACGCGAGGTTCAGGTGGACATTATTATAATTCGCCAAATATCATAATTACAAATATAATTGATCCGCCTGATAAAAATGGAGTTTTGGTAGCTAATATTATGGTACGAGATCTCAAAACTGGCCAATTTGCTGTTAAAAAAGCACCATCAAGTTTTTATCCAACACACTGGTCAAAACGCAAAGTGAAACTAGAGATCTTCAATGCATTTTATAATTCGATGCCAGTTGGTGGTGATATTTGGCAAGGTACTTCATCGGATGGTAAAATTAAAATACAGGGATTTTACAGAAAGCCTGATGGAGGAGCTGCAACTGCTTGGCCATTATATAAACGATAATTGAGTAAATTGTTAGGGAGGTTAGTCATGATCGGAAAAATTAGATACAACCAGATCGACTGGAACCCAGTTCCTGTAGGGGACACTCTAGGTGCAGAGGTTGTTGCAAATTGGATGTGTTCGGATATTCAATTTAGTCTTAACACCCTAAATATTTGGTTAGATGTATTTGCTAAAGTTGCTGATGGCACTAAAGAATCAGGTTATCAAGGAACAGGCAACGCTCACACGATTACGGCGATTGACGAGTTGATTCTCATTGAGAATGAATATTTTTCAAACAAACAAGTTTTAATGACCTATGCTCAAATCAACCATGCATTGAAAAAATACAAATCATTGGTTATACAAGTTTGCGACGATAATGTCCCAGACCTTTCTCCTTTTACTATTGAATATGAAGCAGAAGGAGAGGATGCTTCATACCAATTGACAGCAAGACTGGAACAAAATGAAAGCTCAAGCAACATCAATTCTGGTAGCAAAGGAATGATATAGCTAGGTGAACACTTTAATACCAAATCCGGTTCAAAAAGTATAGTCATGCTCTGGACACTGCCTGGGTTACAGGCTGTTTTTTGGCAGAGCAGTTATTGTTAAATCTCCTTGGACAACTATTGCTCGGGGCAAACTGCTGGTTTCTGACCCTGCTTTAACTGCCTTAAATACCTATAACTATGCGGTAGCATCGGTCCCCTATGGTGGTGGCTTCCTTGCTAGTCCTATTACTCCCTTGGCTCCTACTGTACCTATCGCTATATTAGGTCAGGTGGAACTGAAAGCAATTCCAGAGGTAGGATTGCCTATTACTGTTCCCTTAGGAGAATTCAACCCAGATAATATATTTGAAATCCAGCTCAATGCTAGTGATATTCCCAATCCACCGTTAGGACCAACCAAAGCTCCCACAATAGCTTCAGTAAAAACAGAGATTATCGCTGACGAGCCGCAACTAGTAATTACCGGCTCCAATTTCACCACCTCCAGCTCCGAACCAAAGCCTAGGGTTCGCTTCCACCTAGGTAATTCTCAATTTGAAGCTGATTTGGTAATTGTTAGCTTCGCTAATAATCTGGAGCAGTTGACAGTAGATGTGCCAAATAATATTTCCTTGGGAACAGTTTCTGGAATTGAGGTAATTCGCTCCGAAAAGGTCAATAACTTACCGGGGTCGGAAAACGAAACCACCATAGAATTTGCTAGCAAGCCCTTCTCCATCGAACCCAATGGAGAATATATTTTGGGAGTTTCTAGTCTCAAAGATGAATTAGTAGTAATTAACCGAGATATTCAAGATCTAACAGCTAAAATTACTGTGGAAGATAATCCTGGGACCCAAAATGATTGGCTCCAGGATGTGGCAGTTACAGCAGCAGGAGACCGGGCCTATGTTGTACTGAAAGAAACTGGCACAGTAGCCTTAGTAGATACAGTCTTGCTCCGTCAGGTGGATGCCAATCTAGATGCCAATAAAGAGACTATTGCTTTACCTGCAGGGGCGAAACCCAACTTTATTGCCATGGGAGAATATGACCAGTTTGCCTATGTAGCAGATAGTAATAGTTATTCAGATGGCAGGGGACGCATTTACGTCTTAGATTTAAATCCCAATTCAGTTACTTATAATCAACATGTAGAAACTATTGAGTTAGATGAAGCGCCTTTAGGAATTCAACAAATAGATATAGACCCAGAAGGAAAAATATTATATGC
>JH610473.1 GCA_000252485.1 Prochloron didemni P4-Papua_New_Guinea
AGTAGCACCCAACAAGATTATCTTTGGGGAGAGTGTGGAAGATGCCAGCCGTTTATATGCCATTAATGTAGATTTGGCAGATTTTGATAGTGGAGCTACTTGGCATGGAGTAGTTGCTCAGACAGAAACAGGAAATGGGGAAACTGTTACTGGGGCCTATGGAGTTCAAGCCCTTCCAGATTCACAAGTAGCTGTGACTAATTTGAATTCAGAAGTTCATGGATTCCAGGTCTTTACTCTGGGAGAGAATGGGTTTGAAGAAAAGAACACAGTTGGACTGACCTTGGGAAGTTTTCGGGATTACTTTGATGTCAATAATGCCAAGTCCATAGCTATTACCAATGATTTGGAATATGGCTTTATCGCCGCATCCAACTACAACGATATCTTAAATCCCAATATTAGTAGCGACTATGTTCTTCCTTTTGGCGGAAACATAGGCATTATCAAAGACCCCACTGGTGATAATCCCCAGTTAGTGGGGGCAACCAGACCTATTCCCTTGGGCTTAGTAGAGGACTTAGTTCTCACTCCAGATGGTCGTTTTCTTTATGCCAGCTATGTAGCCCAAGGCAATGCCACTATTTATAGCTTTGACGTGCAGGCAATCCGGGATGGAGTAGAGGAATTAACCGATGGTGTCCAGGATGATGAACTCTTTATTAATCCCTTTGGTATTGGAAAAGGGGCAGATAACATTCCGGATATTCAGCAATTCCCCATCGA
>JH610474.1 GCA_000252485.1 Prochloron didemni P4-Papua_New_Guinea
GGCGGGATTGCTCCCGCTTCGTCCCCTTAGAACCATGCAAGCAAGTCTCCCTGCACACGGCTCAACCAATTCCTTTTCGACTCGGTGTTTTTGCTACTTCTTTCCCAGGTTTGCGGGTTTGTACCTTTTGGCTTTTGGTCCGCTTTCTGGGGGGTTTTGTTTTCCCAGCTTTCAGTAATGACTGTATGTCGGGATTAGTAGCACCCAAAGCGTGTATGGAGTGGTGGCAGTCCTCGTGTAGATATATGAGATTATCGTTTGAATCCTTGCCCCCAAGGTGTTTGGGTTGGATGTGATGTACATGGAGTTCATCATTATTTCCCAAGTCTTGTTTGCACCACGGGCATTGATATCCCTGTTGCAGTGCTAACTTATCTTTCCCTTTGGAGTACCTACCCATCGCTGTTGCCTCATTTGATTTAGCTCGGCGCTTTTCCCAGTACTCCCTAAGTGAGGGGTCGTCGGGACTATTTTTATATGCAACTAGCGTGTGACGTTGGATGGGTGTCCACGAGAGTTTCTCTACATATTGATGCTCTTTCTCTTTATCTCCAAATACCCATTTGTCTTTACGGACTGGGCATAAACACCCGAAATATTTTTCGGCTACCCATTTTCCTGACTTCTTGGGATGTGTTCTTTTACCCCATCTCATCAGTTTCCACCAGATGTAGTTATCTAGTTCGGAGAAGGTCTCTTTAGCGACAATCCCCTGGTGATAGTTCCCCCACCCTCTAATCTTCGGGTTTAGTTCCCTTATCACCTTAGCAGCTGGTGACCCTTTGAAACTTTTGAAAAGTTCCTTCAAACTTTCTTTGAATTTCCTTATGTTTTTCTCAGAAGGTTTGATAAGGGTGACCATGCCCGTTTTACGACTGGTAGTTTTGTATTTCCGGAAGTTCCATCCAAGAAAGTCAAAACCTTCTTTGAGGTGTCTGATTCTTGTTTTTTCTTCGGACAATGCTAGTCCTTTCTCAGATAACCATTCTTCTATGATTGTCTTAGCTATCCCCGCATCTTCCTTGCTCTCCGTTAGAATCACAAAGTCATCAGCATAGCGGACAAGCGAGCGGTTACTGAGATTAGTCCAGAAACCCCCGTCCTTCTTTCGGGAATCTTTGTTCCATCTGTATTGTATCCCTAGGGCTTCTTCCATACCGTGTAAGGCAATGTTAGCCAGTAATGGGCTAATTATACCTCCCTGTGGAGTACCAGCTTCAGTGTCGTAGAATACGTCCTTATGAACATATCCAGCTTTCAGCCATTGTTCCACTAGTTTCTTGGCGGGGAATTTTCCTATCCTTTCCATTAGTGGTTCATGTGCTATATTGTCGAAACATCCTGAGATGTCCGCGTCAAGCACCCACCATTTACGGTTGTTTTCCCCCCTAATATTCAGGAATATCCTTTGTCTCGCGTCATGGGTACTTCTGCCGGGCCTGAAACCATATGAGGTGGCTTCAAATTGGGCTTCCCATTGAGGCTCTAATGCATTTTTGACCATGCCTTGTATGCATCGGTCAATCATGCTAGGTATTCCCAGGGGTCTTTTTTTTCCGTTGGTTTTTGGGATGTATACTCGTCGTGTTGGTATGGGTTTCCAGCATTTGTATTCGGTTAGGGCATCGACGACCCTGCCCCTGGTTTGTGGACCTAATCTAGCCACTTTGTCAGTACCGGGGGTGTTTTTACCTTTATTTAGCTGTGCTGCCTGCCTTACGGATATGAGTCTATTGGAGTAACTCTTGAGCATCAATTTTTGTAGGTTTTTCACCTTTTTCCATTCGCCGAACTGAGTCGCGCGGAAAATCCTTAATCTCAATTTCTCTACCTGCCGATAGGCTTTCGGCCAGTTGACTTTATGCCAGTCGGTAGTTTGTTTTGTTACGATATCGTTCCTTTTTGGGTTCGATTCTATCTTTTCCATTACAATTAAAGGATTGGAATAAGTGATTCCTGGCTCGGAATCAGCTACCGAAAGTTGGCACTCTTTCGAGTCGGGGAATTTTCCCCTATCCAGCCACTTATAACTCCGAGGTCTTTCGTGTTGCCTTTCAGCTTGCCGACTTTAGCTTTCTTCGGTTATCTTTTACCGGACTAAGATTTATACCTCACCTTGCGGCTTGGCTACCATCTCCTATCGACCTAGGGAGTGGACTCAATCCGGCTTACCCGGTTACGCACAAAGAAGATTCGGGTTGGAGGTCACCGTCTATACGCCAAGCCCCTGGGGTTCTACTAACTTGTCAGGTTAGCAATCTACTATCCGCATTGGACCGGATTAGTCCTTGGGCTATTACATCCATTACCGCTTTTTCAGATGTATCCATAGTTTTGACGCTTATAACGATTCCTTTCGTTGACCTTTCAACTCTACCCCTAACGATGTCTTCCCTTGCGGTATTCAGGTTGACTTACGCATTAGCCGTCTAGCTTTGATACAAGCTGGTTCGGGAATCAACACAGTCAATTTTCGGTTATCCGTACAAGCCATCCACAGATTTCTTGTTTTGGGACCCGATTTGGACCGTTTTTGTCCATCCCAGTTTGCACCTTCGGGTGGGGTCAGGCTTTGAACCCTAAGCCTATGCTGGAATAGGTTCCAGACTTCTTTGAGCGCCTGCCGGTCGCCCCCATTGC
>JH610475.1 GCA_000252485.1 Prochloron didemni P4-Papua_New_Guinea
AAGGGGGGTTGGGGGGATCTACCCAGCCAACCTTCCACCCTCCAAATAGATCAACAAAGCATTAACATCCGCCGGATTAACCCCGCCGATGCGAGTTGCTTGTCCGATAGTCAGAGGCTTAACCTTATTCAACTTTTCCCTCGCCTCCATAGACAAAGTTTCAATCCTCAGATAATCCAAATCTTCCGGCAACCTGCGATCGCCCTGACGAGCAACTTGTTCAATTTGTTTTTCCTGACGTTTAATATAGCCAGAATACTTCAGATCTATTTCCGCCCCTTCCTTTTCCCCTAAAGCCAACTCCTCATTCCCCAAATTATAACTTTCCAGATTCCCATAGTGGAAACCAGGACGGCGCAATAAATCTGCCAGAGTAATCGAACCTTTAATTCTTTGTCCCGTAGCCCCAGCAATAGCTATTCCTACTTCATCCTGTTCCTTTATTCTAGTTTTGTTCAACCGTTCCTTTTCCTCAGCAATCTTTTCCTGTTTGTGGCAGTGTAACTCCCAGCGGCGATCGTCTATTAATCCTAGTTCCCTGCCCAAAGGAGTCAACCTTCTATCCGCATTATCAGAACGGAGTAACAAGCGATACTCCGAACGACTAGTGAGCATGCGATAGGGTTCCCGCAGGTCCTTCGTACACAAATCATCTATCAAAGTCCCCAAATAACTCCCTTCCCGAGGAAACACTATCCTCTCCTGGCCCTGTACCAACCTGGCCGCATTAATCCCCGCTACTATACCTTGAGCTGCAGCCTCCTCATATCCCGTAGTCCCATTAATTTGTCCCGCCGCAAACAACCCCTCAATTTTCTTCGTCATCAGAGTGGGATAGCATTGGGTTGCCGGTAAATAGTCATATTCCACCGCATAGGCAGGACGAAGCATCAGGCAATTTTCCAATCCCGGTAGAGTCCGCAGCAGAGCCAACTGCAAACTTTCCGGCAGCCCCGTAGAAAACCCTTGAATATATAACTCTGGAATAGTTCTACCTTCCGGTTCAATAAAAATTTGATGACTTTCCTTATCCGCAAAGCGAACAATTTTATCCTCAATACTAGGGCAGTAACGAGGCCCTTTCCCCTCCACCCAACCACCGTAAACGGGAGATAAATGGAGATTCTCCCTAATTAACTTGTGAGTTGCAGCCGTAGTCCTGGTCAGATAGCAATTCATTTGTTCCCGTTCCACCCAAACTTCCGGGTCAAAACTAAACCAGCGTACTTCCTCGTCCGGAGGTTGGGGTTCCATTTTGCTATAGTCCACCGTTCTTCTGTCCACCCGAGCCGGAGTTCCCGTTTTCAGCCGTCCCCTTTCCAAACCCAGACGCTGGAGAGTTTCCCCCAACCCCACCGCCGCAAACTCCCCCGCTCTTCCCGCCGCCATAGACTTATTCCCAATCCAGATCCGTCCCCCCAGAAAAGTTCCCGTAGTGAGAATTACCGCCTTCGCCCCGAAGCAACTGCCAAAATAGGTTTCCACCCCCATTACTTCCTCATTGGCACCCAAAACCAAATCCGTCACCATTCCTTCTCGCAGAGTCAGATTAGGTTCCCTTTCCACAATCCCCTTCATTACCGCAGCATATTCTCGCTTATCCGTTTGCGCCCGCAAGGCCCACACCGCCGGTCCTCGAGAAGCATTCAGCACTCGCTTTTGCAGGTAAGTGCGATCGGCCATTTTGCCTATTTCCCCACCCAAAGCATCCACTTCGTGAGTTAACTGAGACTTAGCCGGGCCTCCTACCGCCGGATTACAGGGCTGCCAAGCAATTTTATCCAAGTTTAGAGTCAGCATCAGAGTGCGACAACCCAAGCGAGAGCTAGCCAGAGCCGCTTCGCAACCAGCATGTCCCGCGCCAATGACAATCACATCAAAAGTATCTTGGAATATTCTTGAGTTTGTAGCCATTTTCACTACTACCCACCATCTAAAAAATTACTATTTCTACTGCTAATAGCAATTTTACAACAATCAGTTGCTTGCACTGAGCGCTTGCCCTGCCCTTCGGCTACGCTCAGGGACCGCGAAGTCGATAGCGCTTCGCTCCTAAAGTGCTGTTACATACTACGTTCTTGCGTCAAAGCACTACGTCTGCTGCATCACCTTTGTACAAAGCGTGCATGGGCATTTTTCTGCACGAACTCTTAATTGTTCATTGTTAATTGTTAATTGTTCATTGCTATAGGGCATCGCCCACCAACAGCCGTTAAGATTGTGAAACATAGCGCTTCGCCCCTAAAGTGCTGTTACATACTATGTTCTTGCGTCAAAGCACTACGTCTGCTGCATCACCTTTGTACAAAGCGTGCATGGGCATTTTTCTGCTTTTCCTCTTAATTGTTCATTGTTAATTGTTAATTGTTCATTGCTATAGTTCGTAGGGTGGGCGTCGCCCACCAACAGCCGTTAAGATTATGAAATAGATTTGTAGTTCGCACCGCCCCGCACCGCACAATTGTAGCCGTTAAGATTGTGAAATATAGCGCTTCGCTCCTAAAGGGGTGTGGTCAAAAGTAGTTGTTTGGGGCTAAATATCTATTAATCAATCGTGGGGTGGCCCTCTGGGCTGCCTGCCTAACAATCGCGGGTAAGCCGTGACTATTGAGAACACAAAATTCAACTGTTTGTGACCGCACCCCTCCTAAAGCGCTGTTACATACTACGTTCTTGCGTCAAAACACTACATCTGCTGCATCACCTTCGTACAAAGCGTGCATAGGCATTTTTCTGCACGAACTCTTAATTGTTCATTGTTAATTGTTAATTGTTCATTGCTATATTTGTCCACCGTGGGGTAGCCCCCCTTCGACTACGCTCAGGGCAAGTCTGGGCTGCCTAACTTTCAGGATAAGCCGCTACTATTGAGAAGATAAAATTCTCAACTGTTTTTGACCGCACCCCCCCCACTAGCAGCAGCACTACAGCTGCTGCATCACCTTCGTACAAAGCGTGCATGGGCATTTTTCTGCACGAACTCTTAATTGTTAATTGTTAATTGTTAATTGTTCATTGTTAATTGTTCATTGCTATAGTTGTTCCCTATCATATAGAGTATAATTTTACAATTCCTTTTCTGTCAAATTAACTGCACTTTACCAAAACTTTACAATTCATTCCGACAAACCACCGATGATGCCCCCCGGTTTTCCCAATATGGAATAACTTTGGAGGAATTAATTCCAGGTTTACTTTGAATTAGTATTTAAGCCCTAATTTAGCAAATATTAAGACTTTGAGCCAATAATGAGATATTACCTAGGGGACAACGTAGAATAAAGTCCAAGATTAAGTAAAATTATTGGTAGACTGTGTAAACATGGAGGTAGCTTGGAGATGCTAAGGGGTGTGGTCAAAAGTAGTCGTTTTCAACTGAATACGTAGAAAGTCAATCGTGGGGTAGCCCTCTGGGCTGCCTCGCTTTCAAGCCCTCTGGGCTGCCTCGCTTTCAGGGTGAGCCGCGACTTAAAATTCAACTGTTTTTGACCCCACCCGATGCTAAGGAGTTAAAGTCTGAGTTCTAGGAAAAGTTACCTAGCCATTTACGGCAACTCAAAGCAATAAGAGAAATGGATTACTCAAAACCATGGAAGTTGTTCAGCCATTTGACTGTTCTCAAAACCAAATGTGCCAACTTCAAAGGGAAGAGAAAGGTAAATTGATTAACTAAAGCGATTAAACAGCTACAAACCATTGGCCGAAAATAACAGTTTTTCTTATTGAAATCATTCTAAGGAAGGAGCAGTAATGAGCGAAAACTCAAAATATAGCGCCAAGAAATTACTCCGCGCCCTCATCGGGGCCGGGATGGCCGGAACTAGCTTGTTCCAACTGGCCCTGCCCGTGTTAGCTCAAAACGAAACTGCTGCTGGTACGGTCATCACTAACAGGGCAACAGCTACTTATGAGGACGATGGCGGTCAAAACTTCAACACTAATTCCAACACCGTCACCATAACCATCGCGGAAGTAGCCGGTATTACGGTAGATGCCATTCGTGTTGATGACACAAACGGTGGTAGCGTCCTAACTGGTGATACTCTCTTCTATGAGTTTGAAGTAACCAATATTGGTAACGACCCAACTGGATTCTTTTTACCTGGTCAGAACAATATTGATGTTACCGGAGCAAATATTATAGCAGTTTCAATTGTTGACAATAAGGGAACGAGTTTAGAAACCGATCCAGATAGCACTCCCGGGACTGGAGACGAAGTTGGTGTACTAATACCTGCTGCAGGAGCATACACTAACGACGGTGACGGTAATACCACTGATGAATTAGGAGGCACAGTTGATGATTCTTTCAACCCTGGAGACAGCTTGGTAGTACGGGTAGCTGTGACAGTCCAGACCGATCCAACGGACGAGACTGCTCCCATTAGGGTTACCTACGGGAATACAGGGGCCAACGACAATACCGCCGGAACTCAGAACCAACCAACTAATGGTTCCACTAACCCGAATGAAGTAAGAACAGTGGATAACACCGGCACTAACAACGGTGACATTGACGGCGGTCCGGTTAACGGAGAGCGGCAAGCTTCTGCCTTCCAGGAAACTAACCTCGGCACAGAAATTGCCCCTGAAGCTCTGTTAACAGTGAAGAAGCGGCATGTTACCATTAGCACTGGGGCCACAACATCTCCCACTGACGACCTGATTAC
This sequence comes from Prochloron didemni P4-Papua_New_Guinea, assembly GCA_000252485.1. Classification (GTDB taxonomy): domain Bacteria; phylum Cyanobacteriota; class Cyanobacteriia; order Cyanobacteriales; family Prochloraceae; genus Prochloron; species Prochloron didemni. The sequence continues at coordinate 4,671 of JH610475.1, forward strand.
CTATCGTCTAGATGCCACAGTAGAAAATACTTCTCCCAGTGGTTCCGTCAAGCCTGCTAACTTAACTGGAACCAATATTAACCTGGATGGTACTGCAAACACTACAAGGATACTAATTTCTGACGCTATTCCCGAGAATACAGAGTATGATAATGATTTTACACCCATGCCACCTACTGGCTGGATTGTAGTTTATACCACCAGCCCTCTAACTACAAATGCCCTAGATGCTACTTGGCGTAGTGATCCTTTCCCTGTCGAGGATGTAACAGCCAAAGCCATCACCAGGGTAGGCTGGGCTCATAACGGAACTCTAGACGCGGGAACCACCACAGAAAGTACTGCTGATGGCTTCCAGTTCAGGGTCATCACCACCGGGATCCCAGCAGCAGGAGGCAATGTTTCCAACCTGGCTCAGGGTTTTGGTATCACTGAAGGGGGAGACCCAGCTAATCGAAATGACCTAGTCTACGACGAATCTGGGGACGACAACCCCAACAACATCAGTGATAACGGAACCTTGCCCAAGGGACCCGATGGAAACCCCGATGCTGGGGGTGGTTTCGACCCAAACGAAGATGATGGTGTGGCTGACCCAGATGCAGATGGATTGGATAATGACAACGACAACTCTGGTGAAGACACAGATCCCGATGTAGGTGGTGGTGAAGTCAACACAACGCCAATTGCACCGGGACAAGCACTTGCAGATTCAGACATTTTAAATGGTCCCGCTGGGCAACCTGGTGCTGTTAACAACACAGATGATGATGACTTCCAAAACAAGGCCATTCCCTTTACTGATGGCGACCCTGCTGCTGTAACCTTCACCAACACGATTCAAAACAACACCAGTAACGCATCAAATAATGAGGATCTCAACAACATTGTTCTCTTGCCCTTAGCCCCATCAGTTGCTGATGCTCTAAACCCAGAAGAAGAAGACTTTGGGGAGAATGGTGACATACCTGCTGGAACCACTGTTACAATCACCTTCGATCCAGACCAAGATGGGACCGATTCCGGAAACGACATCGTAGGTGTTTATACTTACGATGGAGCTAATGATGAGTGGGATTTGGTTCCAGGCAGCTCAAGCAATCTAGATGATGGTGCTGATAATACTCCTGGTAATGCCGACGACTTCATCAATATCGGTACCCTCACTCCGTTGGGAGGAACTGTTAATTATACGGTGGCAGTAGACCTGCCTGATAACGATGATGGAACGGAAGATGTGGCTGAGGGAGTGGGAGTACCAGTTCCCATTGTAGCCTTCACCAACAACAATGATGCGGCAGATTTTGACCCAGCAACAGATACAATCAATAACGTCACCGTAAATCGGGTCTATCTAGGCTTCCTAACATGTCTCAAGGATGCTCGCATCTTGAACGCTAATGGAACCGAGTTAGTCTCCTTCACTGCCGCCGCCACCAATATAGACACCCCAACAATACCTGCTAGTGCCGATACAGTACCGGGAAATATTATTGAGTACCGGGTAGTTTGTACCAACAGTTCCCAAGAAAGCTTCGGGGCAAACAACGGAGTATTGAACGCCAACAACGTAACTATCACTGAAGATGGTACTTTGGCATTGGAGGACGGCGCTCTAACTCCAACAGCACCTACAGGAAACAACTGGGCTTTAAATAACAGTGCAGCTGACGTAGCAGCAGCTCAAGTAGACATAGATACCAGTCACGTTATCGGCAGTGCTACAGCTACTAGTACCGGCAGCACTACCCCCACCATTACTTACGGTCAAGTAACTGCCAATATCAACAATGCCACCGCCAACACGTTTGACAATATATCAGAGCGAACAGGCCCAGATCTCACTAACGATGTCTCTGTCTACCAGGTAGAAGCTGGCACCTTGGCTCCAGGACAAAGCGTCACCTTCACCTTCCAGCGGAAAATCAACTAAAACTAACTAAAGGGGTTCGGTTGCGGACCCCTGCCCCATTCCATTGTTAATTGAGAGGTAAGAGAAATGAAAAAACGTTGGTACGCCGGTTTGGGAGCATTAGCTCTCGTGGCCACAATCCCCTTCGCCAGCAACACCCCCGTACTAGCTAACCTGGAGCAGGCTAGGGAAGCCATCGTCCAAGCCCTCAAGCGCCCCGATGTCCGCCTAGAACTCAGCGCCGCCAAGCAAGTCACCATCAAAGGTCAGGATGGCAAGGACGAAACCATTTGGCAAAATCTGGGCGACAAGGCAGTAGTACAACCGGGAGATCTCCTACTTTATACCATCCAAGGAGAAAACAAAGGCAGGAAAGCAGCGAAAAACCTGGTAGTTAGCCAACCCATACCCCAGGGCATGGTCTATGAGCTAAATTCCGCTCAAAGCTACAACGGAGCTGAAATAACCTTCAGCATCGACAACGGCAAAACTTTTGTGGCCAAACCTACCATTGAGGAAATCCTGCCAAACGGGGAAATTAAATATAAGGAAGCTCCAGCAGATGCTTACACTAACATTCGCTGGAAGTTCAACGGCTCTATCAACCCAGAAGGGAAAACCACGGCAACTTATCAACTGAAAGTTCGCTAGAAAAAGGGCGTTGCATCTCTGTGGGATGATTTGGATATATGCCCAAAATTTTTTCCTTATTTATCAATAGTTTCAGCGAATTGAAATTGGACTATCATCCCGCAATTGTGCAACGCCATGAGTGGTGTGGTGCGTTGCTATGAGTGGTGTGGTGCGTTGCGAACGCACCCTACAGATAGCTCGTAGGTTGGGTTTCCGTCACGAAACTAAGATATATTAGGGTATTGTGGTGCGTTGCGCTCAGCTTCGCGCCGCTCTTAGCGCCCGCACCCTACAAAAAAAATGGAGCTAAATATCTATTTAATCGAGAACTAAAAATTCAACAGCAAACAGTTTCCAGGGGAAAGGTCGGTGTTTAAGAATCCCGTAGCCTCAATGACCAAAAAAGTTAATCGCTATATGGGATGGATGGCTGCAACCGCTCTTTGCGGCAGTATCTTGCAGCAACCGAGTCCTGCAGTGGCCCAAACCAATCTCAGCTGTACCACATCGGGAGGGGAACAAGGGTCATTAATAGTCAATCAAGCTAATTATACTTATAATTTTAGTTTAAACGAGAAAAACGTAGATAGTAGTGTAGATAATAGTAGTAATAAGATCCAGATTCAATTATTATCAACAGATACGGATGTAAATGTTACTGCCAATGGCATTAGAGATTTAGAAGATAACTTAATAGTGGGTGTGGGTACTCTGGTAGATGCTTTAACCCAAGAAATGCTGCGGATAGGCTTGGAGAACACAAGAGCCAGAATAGCTGCCCAAGCAGGAGTTGAAGAGTTTGCTCGCCTCACAGAAGAAATTATCAGCCAAGAAGCCCTGGCCAGAGTCAAAACCAAGATGTACCAGGCAGTGCCGGAACAAGAAGAAACTATTACAGCAGATACTTCCGACAGCAACCTGCTGGTAATCTTCAGCGGGGTTAGTACCATCAGCCTGGAATATTACGACGTCCTCCAGGGCACAGAAATAGCCACTGCCTCCCAAGCAGCAAGAACAGCGGCAGATAGTATCGGCGACGAGATCCCCTTCGGAGAGGCAACCAATACCATAGCTGAAGCAGCTTTAGCTAGTGTCTCGGACAACACCCTACTGCAAACTGTTCTCAGTTCCTGGCGATTAGAAATAGACAGGATCCGTCAGGGAGAGCAACCTACCTTGGGAGAAGGAAGCCAGCTTAAATACGATTTAGCTGTGGCCAATGATGGAGAAACTCCAGCCAGTTTGACTATTCCCACTGCCCAAGAGTTACAAACAACAGGTTTGGAAGGGCCAGGCACTGTTACCAAAGTGGAATACCAAGTATTTGACCCAGCAGGGAACCCAGAACGAAGTGGAGAAAGCACTCTCAACTCCGTACCGCTGATTCTCTCCCCAGGAGAAAAGGTAGAAATATCTGCCAGGATTACCATTGGCGCTCTCTCAAGCCTGGCGGTGGAATCCATCACAGTGAGTTTGAACAACGATTGTACTGAGCCCAGCAAGAAGGTAGACCAAACTCTCACTTTGGTCACTACCCGGGAACCCCTGGCGGACCCCTTCGGTCAGATTACCGGTTGTGCAGGAGAAATACTATCGGACTATAGGGGTTTCTCGGTAACTTTGTTGGATCCAGATCCTAACAACCCCACCAAGATCGCTGGGGTAACAGACCTAACCCTTACGGAAGTTCCCGATAACCCCAACAATAATATCCCCTTGGGTATCTCACCTAACGAGGAAAATGCCAACCCCTTCTTCTTCACCAACGAGGATGAGGGGAGATATAGCTTCTTGTTAGATATGAGCAGGGGCCAGTTAGAGTTTGGCAGAACCTATATCCTCAGGGTAGACGTGCCAGATGGTTCTGTCTATCAAACAAGACAAATCCAGATTGAAATCAACAAGACAACTACCAATGCTGCTGGACAAGAGGTTGTGATGTACACCGCTACTTCTCTAGACGGCAGACCTATTACGGTGATAGACCCTCTGGCCCGGCGGACCCTTGTAGGGGAAATTGTGTTGCTGCCAGATGCAGAAAGAGTGGGTCTGGATGTTGGGGTAGACAGGATTCTCACCATGTGCGAAGCGGATGAAATTCGCATCGAGAAAACAGGGGATAGGGCAGCAGCGGCACCGGGAGATCTAGTAATCTACCGGATCTTAGTCACCAATCTGGTGCCGGAATCCATCAATAATGTGGTGGTAACAGATCGGTTGCCCCAAGGCTTTAATTTGGTGGCGGATTCAGTGCGCAGTTCTCTCACCATAGAGGACGGGGAACAAACGTTAGGGGTTTTGGCCACAGTCACCAATGACCCCCCAGGCAATCTCACTTTTGCCCTGCCAGAGGCTACAGCAATCCCCACTGGAAATACTTTAACCATCGTCTACGCCGCCCAATTAACCCCTGATGCCATTAGGGGCTCTGGGGAAAACTCTGCTATAGCCACAGCAGTCAGGAATGGCGTTCCCCTCAGGGAGGGTCCGGCAATCCATCGCTTGCGGGTGCAACCGGGGATTCTCTCCGACACCGGCACGATTATCGGTCGGGTATTTGTGGATAAAAATTTTGATGGGGAACAGCAGCATGGAGAACCAGGAATTCCCAATGCGGTGATTGTGCTGGAAGATGGCAATCTCATCACCACGGACGCAGATGGACTCTTTTCCCTGGCCAATGTTTTGCCGGGATATCACACAGGGGTCCTAGACCTAACCAGCCTTCCTGGTTACGTCCTGGCTCCCAACATTCGCTTTAGGGAACGGAACAGTCAGTCCAGATTGGTGCATCTGGCACCGGGAGGTCTAGTGAGGATGAACTTTGGGGTTACTCCTGCTTTCCTGGAGGAACAAGAACAACTAGTAGAGGAGGAACAAGTATCTTCCCCCACTGAGGAGGGTGAACTATGAGTTGGCAATCGAGAAGAATTCCCAATATTCTGCTCAGTTTTTCCAGAACTATCAGGGCTAGTGCTTTGGTGGCCATAGTGGTTCTGAGTATAGTAGGGTCCCTGGAAGTTCTAGCAGAAGAAGATCAGGCCGCAGGAGAAAGCGCCCCAGCTCTCACACAAGCTCCAGATGTGAATATCCCTAGGGTGGAAATTCTCACCCCTACCCATAATGCCGTACTGCCTTCTCGCTCTGTGAATATTATTCTGCGCTACACTTTGGGAGCAGATGTAGATTTGCGGGTGAACAATCAGCCTGTAGACCAGTTGCTCATTGGTCGCAGGGAAGCAGATGCCACCAGCAAGATGGTGACTCAGCACTGGTACGGGGTAGTTCTGGAACAGGGGACCAACATTATTACGGCCCGAGCAATTATCAATGGGTTGAAGGGCCCTGAGTCCAGGGTAGAGGTGATGGTGCCGGACAAACCTAACAGTTTAAGCCTAAAAACTCGGGAAAGCCGGATCCCTGCAGATGGACGCTCCACCGCTACCATCCAGGGTCAGTTTCTGGATCGCAATGGGAATGTGTCCCAGTGGAATAGTACTGTCACCCTCTATACGAGTAATGGGGAATTCCTGGAGACAGACCTGAACCCAGCCCAGCCTGGATTTCAGGTGGAAGCTATAAATGGAGAATTTACTGCTCTGCTACAATCTTCCCGAGAAGCACAAATAGTTACTATTAGTGCTGAGTCCCTGGAATTAAAAGCGTTTACTCAAATGCAGTTTGAGACGGTTTTGCGGGGACATACCTTATTGACTGGGTTCGTGGATCTGCGGTTAGGAGGGAGAGGTACGGATTACTATGGCAGTTTCCGGGACTTTCTGCCTATAGATGAAGATAACAATACGGAATTTGATGTTACCTCAGCCTTCTTCGCTACGGGGAATATTGGCAAGTGGCAATTTACGGGGGCCTATAATAGCCATCGCCCCCTCAACGAAAATGGGGATGGCTACAGTGGTCTTGGTGGTGGGAGCCAGGGTAGACTGGACTATCCCGTTTACGGGGATAGTTCTACCAGTACCAATCTAACCCCTTCTATGGACCAAGTCTATCTTCGCCTGGAACGTTCTTCCCCGGTAGCAGGGGCAGAGCCGGATTATGCCATGTGGGGAGACTTCAGTACGCAGGAATTTGCCACCTCTTCTCAACAATTTAGCTCCATTTCCAGACAACTGCACGGAGCGAAAGCAAATTATAATTTAGGCAACTTGCAAATCACTGGCTTTTACGGCACTAACGTAGAAGGATTCCAAAGAGATACCATCGTGCCAGACGGAACATCTGGTTATTATTTCTTCTCCCGCCGTTTTGTGGTTCCTGGTTCGGAAGAGGTATATTTAGAATTAGAAGAGTTAAACCGTCCGGGAACGGTACTGGAACGGAAACAACTCAGTCCCAGTACAGAGTATGAGATAGACTATGATCGGGGCACGATCTTATTTACAGAACCGATTCTGCGCACGGAATGGGATCCGGAGACGGAAGAATTACTGGTACGTCGCATTGTAGTTACCTACCAGTTTGAGGAAGAAAATGGCACGGAGACTAATATTGTCGGCGGGAGGTTTCGCTATCATTTTGCCAGAGGAACGGAAGGGGCATCCTGGTTAGGGGCCAGTTATGTGCGGGAAGATAGGGGGGATCAGGATTTTGAGTTAAGAGGAGTAGATGCAAAACTAGCCCTAGGCAATAGAAGTAGTCTCATTGCTGAATATGCAGAATCGAAAAACTACACAGAATTTAGCAGTGCGGTAGAAGGTACGGCCTATCGAGTGGAAGCCAACGCTCGCTTGAATGAATGGCTGGACGGCACTGCTTATTATCGGGAGGCAGAGGAAGGATTTGCTAATAATGCAACCAGCAGTTTCGTTCCTGGTCAAACCAGATATGGAGTGCAAGCTAACGCTAGAGTAACCAATAGTACTACCCTGAAAGCAAAATATGATCGAGAGGAGAATTTCGGCGTTGCCCCCCGTCCCATTGACGATTTAGAAGAGTTCTTAGATCCTCTCACGGAGCCGATTCCGGGGCGGGCAGTGGATAATACCCTCAGCACTATTTCTGCAGGGTTAAGTCAGCGGTTGTGGGGCAAAGTGAATTTGGGTGTGGACTGGATTCATCGGAGCCGCCAAGATAACCTGAGGCCTCAAGCCCTGGAAAGAACCTCGAGCCAACTGCGATCTCGTTTAACGTTTCCCATAGCCAAGAGGCTAAACTTCACTGCAGTCAACGAAACCACCTTGTCTTCCAATACTGATTCGGTGGCTTCGGACCGCACGGGAGTACGGCTAAATTGGGAGGCAATTGAGGGCATCACCTTGGGTCTTTCCCACACTTGGTACACTAGGGGAAGTTTTGAAGGCCAGTCATTCACCAATATCAATGTTAATGCCCAGCGGACTTTCACTTTACCCACGGAAACCACCATTAAGGCACAATATGGGATTGTGGGAACTATGAGCGAGTTTCGGGGTCAAGGGTCCATTGGTTTGGGACAGAAACTAACTATTGCCCCAGGATTGCGAGGGGACTTGTCTTACGAAAAAACTGTGGGAGACTTCTTCGGTGGCACTGGAGCTGGGGGCAGATTCTCCCAACCAGCTGCAGTAGGTCAAAGTGCATCTTCTTTAGGGTTTAACGGGGCAGAAAGCTATAGCGTGGGCTTAGAATATACAGATAGTCCGGATTTTAAAGCCAGCACTAGGTTTACTCGGCGTACTTCTTCTGGGGGAACCAATACAGATATTTCGGCTAATGTGGCTGGAAAAATTTCCGGTAGTTTGAGTACTTTAGGATCTTACAGACAAGCCAGTTCGGCCAATCAAGGGTTAGAGGGTTTAGGGGCAACGCACAATCTCCAACTGGGTCTTGCTTATCGCGACCCCAGTAGTGATAAGTTTAATGCTTTGTTCCGCTACGAATATCGCAAAAATCCTTCTACTATTCCCGAGAGTATTTTGCTGGGTAAAGGTACGGGTTATGAGGACCATGTGTTTTCCGGAGAGGCTATCTTGGCTCCTAGTTGGAATTGGGAGTTCTACGGGAAGTACGCTTTACGGAACAGTACTACCTATTTGGCCAATGATTTTATTGGGGACACTACTGTTTCTTTGGCCCAATTGCGAGCTACTTATCGCCTAGGTTATAACATGGATTTGGTGGGAGAGGCTCGTTGGATTTCTCAACCTTCAGGGGATTACACGGAGACGGGTTATTCCATAGAAGCGGGATATTATTTAACTCCAGAAATGCGCCTTTACACTGGATATTCTTTTGGGGACATTGAAGATCGAGATTTTAGCGGTTCTCGCGGTGCAGGCGGGGCTTATTTGGGAGTGGCAATGAAACTCAATGGGCTGTGGGAAGGTTTCGGCGAGCAACCTGTGGCTCCCCCTCAACTACAGGAGTTGTTAATCGAAGAGGAAGATTTAGTAACTGAAGAAGAAGAGTTGTTAATCGAAGAAGAAGATGTAACAACCGAAGAACAGGATTGGTCAAACGAAGGAGAAGATGTAACAACTGAAGAACAGGATTGGTCAAACCAAGGAGAAGTTGTAACAACTGAAGAACAGGATTGGTCAAACGAAGGAGAAGATTTAGT
>JH610476.1 GCA_000252485.1 Prochloron didemni P4-Papua_New_Guinea
ACTTCGACTACGCTCAGTGCAGGCAACAAACAACAAACACTTCGACTACGCTCAGTGCAGGCAACAAATTTAATAGTTGTTAATTCTAACGAAGATGGTTCTATTGTAGCAGATGAAGGGCTGACGCTGAGAGAAGCAATATCCTTGGCTAATGGAGCTTTATTTGTAGAGGAACTAAGTGAGACGGAGAGAGGACAAGTAACTCTGGTTCCTGGAGCAACCAGAACAGCAATTGAGTTTGATTTGTTGCCACCAAATACTACAATCGAGCTAACAAAAATTCTCCCACCTTTGGCGGCTCCTCGTTTAATTATAGACGGTACTACTAATCCTGGCTATGATAGCAAGAAATCGGCGATCGCGGAAATTCCTCTGCCTTTTCCGGTGGTTTCTCTTACTGTGGCGGAAGGAAAACAAATTTTTCGTGGTTTGACGGTGGTGGCAGATGATGTGGTAATTAAGGGGTTGAGTATTTACGGATTTAATAAGTCACATGGGAAGACGGCAACAACGCCTCCAGGAGATATATTTATAGCCAATAGAAAGAAGATTTGGGGTCAGGAGCAACCGGAGGGACAACTTCCCCCTAACACCCCACCAAGGAATGTAATTATTGAAAATAATTGGTTAGGTATTACTCCAGAAGAGAAAATGCCGAACATGAGATCTGCCTTTGGCGTATCCTTATTTAATAGTGTGGGAACTGTAATTAGAGGGAATCGCATCGCCAATCACGATGGTAGTGGAATTATTACGGGAGTCTCTGCTGAGAATTTTTCGATCCAAGATAATGTGATTGTGGGCAATGGTATTGCCGGAACTCCTGATAATATTCATTTAGAAGGAGAAATTGATCAGGGGATAATAGAAGGGAATCTACTTTGTGGTGGGGATGGAGCTGGAATATATTTGTTTAAGACGGAAGGGGCGATCGAGGTTAGAAAGAATACGATTAAATATAATGGTCGGCGGTTGCGTCGGGCAGCTATATATTTGATGGGCAATAACCATCGAGTAGTGGATAATACTATTAGCAATCAGACCGGACCGGGAGTGGTGGTAGCGGCTTATCCCAAGAGTCGGGGTAATATTATCGAAAACAATCGCTTTGACCAACTACAAGGATTGAGTATTGACCTGAATACTCGCCATCAGGTTCGGGTCCGAGACTGGCAAGTTGGAGACGGACCTAACCCGAAGCGCAATTCGGAGAATCGACGGAGGGATACAGGCAATGGGGCGATTAATGCGCCGGAGTTTCTCAGTTCAGAGTTCTTTATCATTAACGATCAAGTAGTTATAGATGGAATTGCTGATGCTGGAGCTACTATTGCTATTTATCAGGTGGGGGAGGAAGAGTCAGAGACACGGGGACCGTTAAATGAACGTCTCGCTGTAGTGAGGGCTGACGAAGAAGGGAGATTTGGAGCGAAATTGGCGGGATTGGAACCAGGGGATCTGGTGAGCGCGATCGCCACTCAAGAAAAATACGGCACTTCTGAACCGGCAGTAAATGCGAGAGTAATGTCTTTAGATAGACAAGTCAATGGTGTGAGGAAGGAAGAACCATGGGAAATGCCTCGCTGCACTAATCCTCCAGCGCCACAGGACCCACCACCAACTGCAATACCAAGGCGTATAGAGGGAGAGTTTCTGCCGGAAGTTGGAGTAGCGCCGACTCCCATCCGTTTGAAAGTTCCCCGCAATATTCACTTTGCTTTGGATAAATCCTACATCAGTCCCGCTAGTTCGGTTATTTTAGATCAGATTGCAGAAGTATTGAAGAAATATCCATTTATCGTTATCGAACTAGAAGGTCATACAGACATTAGAGCTAGCGATGAATATAATATTGCTCTAGGCCGCCGTCGTTCTTTAGCTGCCCGGAATTACTTGTTGCGTCAAGGGGTGGAACCGGAGCGCATGAGAATCCGCACTTTTGGGGAATCTGAGGTTAAGACTCCTGGAAATACCATTGTGGATCATGCTCGCAACCGTCGAGTTGAGGTAATCTTCCGTGATTTGAGAGGAATTGATATTATTCTTGAGGATCAAGAAGGGGATTTGCAATTGGAAAGACCTTAGAGGTGCTAGCTAGTAAGCAAAAACCTGGACAAAGATTGACAACCAGGGATAAACTTGCGCTTATTTAATTGAATCATCTCCACTATCAAATTAAAGAAAAATAATGAAAGTATAGATATAGCGCACCGCGCAGCGGATCTCAAAGATATCGCTATATTTAACATCACTGGAGCTTATTTTTTAAAAAATCATTAATATCTCCAATCACATTTTTGGGAACGAAACGCTCCACAGAACCACCAAACATAGCAATTTCTTTCACTACACTACTACTGAGAAAACTATATTCATTAGAAGTAGCGAGAAAAACAGTTTCCATTTCTTCGGAGAGCATTTTATTAGTATGAGCCATTTGCAGTTCTCCCTCAAAATCTGTCAGTACTCGCAGACCCCTCAGCAAAACCCCAGCTTGTTTTAGTTTAGCATATTCCACCGTCAGACCGCTAAAAGTATCTACTTCAACATTGGTTAAATGCTGAGTACAATCACGAATTTGTGCTACCCTTTTAGGTATAGAAAACCAAGGTTTTTTATTGGGGTTAAGGAGTACGGCTACAATTATCGTATCGAAAAGGTTAGCACCTCTTTGGATTATATCTAAATGACCCAAAGTGATGGGATCGAAACTACCGGGATAAATAGCTATCATAAACAATGAACAATGAACAATGAACAATGAACAATAAACAATGAACAATTAACAATTAACAATTAACAATTTGTCGATTAACCATCAACTATCCACTATCCACTATTTCTTTCAAGATAACACTGAATCCTATCTATAAGTCCTGTGGTGGGCAATGCCCACCCTACTTTCAATAATATAATAGGTTGGATATATTAAATGTCAACTATCAACTATCCACTATCCACTATCAACTATCCACTATCAACTGCCAAGCTAATTTGGCTGCGCCTACCATTCCCGCTTGATTGCCTAATTCCGCTTTTAATAATTGTAAACCAACGCGAGAACTAGGTAAAACTCTTTTATTGATTTCTGCTTGAGTGGAAGGAAAGAAAAATTCAGCACTGGCGCTAACACCACCGCCAATAATAATCGCTTCGGGGGTGAGAACGTAAATCAAACTAGCCAATCCAGCACCCAAGAGCGTACCATAGTCTTGCCAAAAAGCTAAAGCATCCCCATCGACCGCTGCTGCCATGGCTCCTAGTTCTGCTGGTTCTTTACCTGTAGCGCGTTTAATAGCACTAATGGAGAGATATTGTTCTAAAGAACCTGGATTGCCACTATTACAAGGGGGTCCGTTGGGGTTGAAAGTGATTAAACCCAATTCTCCAGCAGCACCGAGATGACCGGTAAATAACTTGCCATTGAGAATAATAGCTCCGCCAACACCAGTACCTAGGGTCAAGAGGATGAGATGATTAAACTTGCGTCCCGCTCCTAACCAAGCTTCTCCTAACCCGGCGCAATTGGCATCGTTAGCTACAATGGTAGGTAGTTTTGTGTCTGCTTCTAACCAGTCAGCTAGGGGAACTTCATGCCAATCAGCCAGATTAATTGCTACTTTAGCAATTCTGCCCGCAGCATCTGCAGGTCCGGGAGTGCCGAGACCGAGAGCGATACAGTTTCCAGCAGCATTCAGTTGCCGCACTTGAGTGGCGAGATCCGACCTGACTGCTTGAGGAGTAGATGGTTGAGGTGTGGGCAGAGTGAGGGATTCCAGGCAAGTACCATCTTGCAAAAACCGCCCCAGTTTGATAGCGGTTCCTCCTAAATCGATGCCAATTACTTCTGTCATTTGTTGTTGGTTGTTGGTTGTTGGTTGTTTGTCTAAACAAAGTGAATTTGGTGGAGGAAAACCTTTGGAAATGTCCCCAACAGAACTGTGGAGTCAAGTGTTGGAACGCCTGCAGTTACAATTAAGCCGACCCACATTTGAAACTTGGATTAAAACTGCTACTGTATTGGAGTGGCAAAATAATTGTTTGGTAATAAGCACTCCCAATTCATTTGTCCTCAATCATTTACAAAAACATTACATGACAATTATTACTCGTGTTGGTTCAGAAATTGTGGGTCGGCCCATAGAAATTAAACTAAAAAGCGAGAGGGAGTTTTCCGATTCTATACCTTATAATAAGATGGAGACAGTTCCGGGAGAACAACTTCTTTCTGTACAAGAAACGAAACCAACAGAATTAAACCCCAAATATACTTTCTCTCGCTTTGTGGTGGGTCCAACCAACCGCATGGCGCATGCTGCAGCCCTGGCTATAGCCGAATCTCCTGGTAGCGATTTTAATCCTCTCTTCCTCTGCGGTGGGGTGGGTTTGGGGAAAACCCATTTGATGCAGGCCATCGGTCATTTGCGTTTGGAAATTGCTCCCTTGAATAAAGTATTTTACGTTTCTACAGAGCAATTTACTAACGATTTGATTGGGGCGATTCGTACCGATAGTTTGCAAAGTTTCCGAGAACATTATCGCACGGCAGATATTCTTTTGGTAGACGATATTCAGTTTATTGAAGGGAAAGAGTACACTCAAGAGGAGTTTTTCCACACTTTTAATACTTTACACGAAGTGGGGAAGCAAGTTGTGCTGGCGAGCGATCGCCCTCCTAATCAAATTCCTCGGTTGCAGGAAAGGTTGTCTTCTCGTTTCTCCATGGGTTTGATTGCTGATATTCAAGTTCCAGATTTGGAAACCCGCATGGCCATCTTAGAGAAAAAGGCAGAATACGAAAATATTCGACTGCCGAGGGAAGTTACGGAATATATCGCTGCTAATTACAGTTCTAATATTAGGGAATTAGAAGGGGCCTTGAATCGAGCTGTGGCTTATGTGTCTATCTCGGGATTGACCATGACGGTGGAAAATATCGCCACTGTGTTAAATCCCCCGGAGACTAAGGTGACAGCAACCCCTGAAGATATTATCGAGATAGTATCGGAGACCTTGGGAGTTGCCATTGAGGATATGCTCGGAAGTTCTCGCCGGAGGGAAATTAGTAGCGCTAGACAAATTGCTATGTATTTGATGCGACAGTATACGGATTTGAGTTTACCGAAAATTGGAGAAGAGTTCGGCGGTAAAGATCATACTACAGTCATGTATAGTTGTGAAAAGATTGCTCAACTTAAGCAAAAAAATCTAGAGTTGAGTCAAAAATTGCGTCAGTTGAGCGATCGCATCCATATTGCTAGTGTTAAAGTTCTGAAATAAAACCGAACTGTGGGAAAAAATGTGGGGAAAAACACCTACAGGCAGATTATTAATCAATAGATTTCTCAAATACTTTCCTTGGCAGAAAATTCTGCTTCTAAATAGCGAAGAATTTTTTAGGGAACCACACAAGACTCTCAGACAAGTTTTTGAGTTTGTAGGAGTAGATCCAGAATTCAAGGTGAGAAATTTAAAACCCTGCAATGTTGCCAACAACAAAAGCCAAGTTGATCCCCATATCTATAAGTATTTAACCAATTACTTTTTGCCTCATAATCAGGCGCTGTACGAGCTGATTGGCAAAAGGTATACGTGGTAAGTTTCTCAGCAATCATTAGTTAGTCAGGGTGCAGTCGCGGCTTACTCTGAAAGGTAGGCAGCCCAGAGGGCTACCCCACAATTGACTTTCTACATATAGCACTACGCATTTAGGTTAGGACATTAATAAAGCCTGAAACCTAGTCATAGCCTGTTTTTGAATTTTGAATTTTGAATTTTGAATTGCGCGTAGCGCTATATTTAGCCGAAAACAACTACTTTTGACCACACTAGTTAGTCAGTAACCAGTGACCAGCAACCAGTATTCATGATTTCACGATTTTATAGGTCACTCAATAAAACAAAAGCAAATCTAGCAGTCTATATGGTACACTCAGTAGAGTTGATTTGTCTGCTTCAATACCGGAATTTTGAATGAAAGTCCTTTGCACTCAAACTGAACTAAATGCTAATCTATCTTTAGTGAGTCGAGCAGTTCCATCTCGTCCCACTCATCCAGTACTGGCCAATGTTTTATTGGTAGCAGATGAACACAAGGAACGGCTTTATTTAACTGCTTTCGACTTGAGCTTGGGCATCCGCACTAGCTTGAGTGCTAAAGTGATAGAAAGTGGTATTCTCGCACTTCCGGCTAAATTACTTAACGACATTGTTTCCCGTCTACCAGAAGGAGAAATCACTATCACTGACGAACCAGATTCAGAGGCGCTAGAAGACGAACGGGCAAGGTTAATTTCTGATCAAGGAAAGTTCAAAATCAATCAAGAAAAAAATGTGGATGAATACCCGGAATTACCTGCAGTGGAAGATGACGGGGAAACCTTAGTATTGCCAGTTGCGGCTTTAACTGAAGGACTGGGAGGGGTTCTATTCGCTGCCAGTACTGACGAAACTAAGCAAGTTTTGACAGGGGTATATTTAACTCGCACTGAAGATGGATTAGAATTTGCCGCGACTGATTCTCATCGTTTGGCAGTAGTACAAACTGTCAATCCAGAAGAAGGGGAAATAAAAGTTAAGACAGACTTTAAAGTGACGATTCCAGCAAGAGCGTTGCGAGAACTGGAACGAATGTTGGGAAGTATGAAAGAAAGGGACAGCATTCAATTGGAAGTTGACGAGGGTAAAGTAGTATTTAATTTGGAAACTCGCCGCCTGACTAGCCTCAAATTAGAAGGACAATATCCCGATTATAGGCGATTGATTCCCAAAGAATTTTCTCGGCAAATAATTCTAGAGCGCAAAGAATTACTCAAAGGTTTGGAGTTGGTAGCGGTACTGGCAGACCAAAAGAATAATACAGTAAAATTTTACTTGGATAGCGATCGCCAGGAACTGGACCTTTCGGTGGAAACTCAAGATGTGGGCAGTGCCAAACAGTCAATGCCAGCCCAGATAACTGGAGAAAATATTCAAATTGCCTTTAATATCAAATATTTAATGGATGGACTGAAAGCCCTTCCCACTGAGACAATTCAAATGCAATTGAATCAAGGCGATCGCCCTGTGATTTTTACTCCCTTGGGTGGCATTAAGATGACTTATTTAGTAATGCCAGTGCAAATGCGAGATGAATTTTGAGAGCATAATTTAAAGAAAGGCTATGTTTCACTTATCCCTGTCAGCCCTACTTAGCAAAACAAATATTGCCGTACTGATATCTATTGCTATTCATGGCGTCATAGCGGTGGCTTTTCCAGATGTTGCAATTATTCCCAAACCAGAAAAAACAACCAATAAAAAAACTATTCGCTTGATTTCAATAGACCGGAATCGTCTGCCCAATCTGTCTCAGTCCTTACCTACAGTTCCTGGTTTTCCTCAAACACAATCCAAAATTTTACCACCTCCCAGTCCTACTCCTACTCCTCCAGTTACCAAGATTGTTACTCCGCCAACTCCTCCTCCTCTAAATCCAGAAATTTTATCCCTAGAAACTCCAAAACCAACCCCAACTCCAACTGCGATCGTTCCATCCCCAAAACCATCTCCTTCGCCCTCACCAGAGATCCAAATCAGAACACCAAGTAATCCTCCTAAGTCTCGGTTAAGACAAGAGCGAGATTTGCGAGCCGAAGAATTAGCAATTCAAAGAGAGTTGGAGAAAGATATAGTAATAGATCCTCGTATTACAGCAGAGCGTCAGCCTCCAGACCAACCATTAAAATATCCGTACCCCGCCATAACAGGGGAGTCAGCTATAACCAGGGAGGAGATTGACCAGTTACTTCCTCCTGATCCATCAGAAGAAGAAATTGTCTTCGTTCCCATTCCCACTCCTTCCCCAACTCCAAGCCCAACTCCAACTCCAACCCCAACGGATTCCACCGATATATCCAACAACGGAGAAAATGAGCCTATTGCTCCTGAGATAGAAGATTGGTGGAAAGATATTATAGCAATGGCAGACAATCTAGAAGAAAACCCCATTGATACTACCGACGAAGAATCTCAAGAAAATGAAACTAATTGGTTGGCCAAAATTGATCCGGTAGAAGCAGAAATTCTAACTATAGAAGGAAAATATCCAGAAGATGCTTGTTTCTTAGAGTTAGAAGGGACGACTGTTTATGGGGTGTTAGTTAATCAGAGAGGAAAAGTTAGAGATTTAGATTTAATTAGAAGCAGCGGTTATAGGATTTTTAATCAACAGGCAATCAATGACATTTTAACTAGTAGTTTCGAGCCTGGAATTGACCAGTCTCAGGCTTATCAAGTTAGTGTTAATTTTGTCTATGATACCGAAGCTTGTCCTATTAAAACTCTACCAGAACCAGAGGCAGCAATACCTTTAACCGAGAAGATTGAAAACAGTACTTCTGAAGAAGTGCTGATAGAACCAGGAGAAATTATACCAGAACCAGAAAGTATAGCAAAACCAGAAGACTCCTCAGAAAAAGAGGTTTTCAATCTACCTCCAGAAACTGTCCCGGAGGGAGAAAATAACGAAGCCCCTACTGAAGAGGAAGCCCTCATGGAACCAAGACTTTTCCTCCCAGAACCAGAAAGTTGAGAAATATTAAAATTTATTGCTTCTAAATTTTATCAAATTTATAGGTTAAAACTAAATCAAATTTGTAAACTATGATTGGAACCGGCGATCGCATTGATTATATTAAATAGGAAAATGATTTCTACAAATAGTTTATTGCATCGTAGTATAGATTGAGATTATCCGTGGGTTGAGAAACCGGGTTTCTATCCAAAGTTTTTACATTAATCTTTAAAATAATAGGAGAAACCCGGTTTCTGGGCTGAAATCATTCACTATTGTATCTGTAGCAAACATTTTCAGATTTGATATTAGAACCGGCTCGCGCATTGATTGGAATTGGCGATGGCATTGATTGGAACTAGCGATCGCATTCTCTTAATTGTTTATTGTTTATTGTTTATTGTTAATTGTTCGTTGTTCATTGTTCATTGCTTTGGACAAGAACTTGCCGTTGATAATTTCTCTATAAGTTTCCAAGTCTTTCCCCCAATTGTTAATAAATTGAGATAGCTGTTGTTGCCGTTCCTCTGCAGTATCTCCAGTAATCTCATAGGGTAAATTCCCGGAAAATAAGACTGCTGATTGGGCTGCTTTTCCTTCCTGCTGCAGTTTGGCTTCCGCTATAGTAAGATTTAATTGGCGATTTTCCAAGGTATAAGCTAAGTTAACAGAAGCTTTTATTGGTTCCGTTCCTGTTTCCAGCCATTCCTGTGAAGCAAACAAGGTATTGATGATGTAATCCCGTGCTGCTTGGGGGTCTTCTGAAGGGAAAGTAACGAAGCTTCTGGGATTGATTGCTACTGCTTGATAGTCTAAGTTTCCCAGGATTGAGGTGTATTTGTTGGCCATGGCTGATATTTTTATCTCTTGACCAAAATCGTCCATTGTATCCTTGTTGGGAAGAGATTCGCTGAAGGTAATTGTGCCCGGTTGAGCCACTATGTTGATACCGTTAGCGAAGGATATTTGAGCTACTTGGGGGCTAAGAACTGGCTGTCGCGCTAGTTTCCAATTTGCTGAGATGCATCCACTTCCCAGAAGGAAGTCTGGGGTTAGGAGGGTGGGGTTTAGATTGGGAGCGGCGATGATGATGGCCAGTTCTTGGATGGTTAGTATTGGAGTCATTGATTCTTTTTCCTTTGTTTATTGATGTTGCTTAAATTGTCATGACTTTCTGAACTCTAGTTGCAATTTGCAAAGCTTCGTCAATGATAGCACTATATTCATTAATTTCTTGATTTAATTCAAGTTTTCTTAATTCCCTTAAATCGATCTCAAACCGTGATTGATTTAAATTGGGATTCTCTCTACGTTTTCTTTCTATTTTCAAAGCTCTAATCAAATCAGTTCTAAGAATCTTGAGGGCTGTAACAACTTCATTTCTTGTATTTTGATTGGGATTGATATTGTTGAGATGGTTTAATTGGCAAATTATTTGATTATATTTGTTTATTTCATCCAAAAGAATTCCAAGAGGAGTTGGTTCTGAATGTTTTAGTTCTTTTATTTGTTTTTGAAACTTATTGTATAATAAAATTATTATTAATGCCATGTTACAACAAAACATTAGGCTACTTAGCATGTGTTTTGCTGTAAAATTTGCATAATCCATATAGTTTGGTTTATTGTATATTACTTCTTTAAGCCAAGATAAAAAATATTTTAACTCATTTTGACTTCCGGAATTGTTTTCTAACCAAAACTGATATAAATCCCTAAGAAGTTGAAAAACTCTTAATAACGGTACAATCGCTAGAGTGGTATATATGATATAAAGAGCACGCTGCATTATTGTCATTTTTTTTACTAGCAACCTTCTCTGTCTCGAGTTAATATTTTCTCTGATAATTATTCCTGGAACATAGTAACTTATATTTGAAAGTTTAGTTATTTGTTTGATTTCAGTTTTGTCTATTTCTAAATCTTGTAAATTATTGTTCATTATAAACTAACCCTTAGCTTAAAACAAATTTTCTAATAATTGATTGATTTTTTTGTTTTCTAAATTATAGTTGCAATACGCAAAATTTTATCAATAACATTGATATCTTTATTAGACATCTCCAGAAAAGATGCTGAAACCCTTGTATATCAAGATTGCAACCCTAGTTTTTGGAGATGTCTATTGATTGCTTAATTAGACGTTGGATCCTGGTAAACGAAACTTATTCCTACTATACTTGTACCTAGATTATATGAAGGGGAATATAAAGAAAAAAAGTTTCCATCAGCACTCCCTGGAGTCTTACCAACTACAATAGGTTGGGACAAAGTATTCCCATAAAATCCGTTAGTGCCTTCCCCCAAAGCGAAAGTAGAAAATACCCCTATAAAGTTACTATTATTGTAATCGTTACTTGTATCATATAATTCGAGTTCACCTCGACTAAAACCGCCATTTAACTTGTTAATCGACAAAGACACTCCTATGTTTGCACTAAAACCCATATAACCAATTATTAAATTACGCCATGTGCCGTTTTTTGGTTTCAATCCCCATCCGTCGTGTTTTACTCGTTGACCATCAAGATCTATTAAACCCCCCTGATAACCAACACCCAAACCCACACTAAAACCGAATATAGACTTACTAAAAGTTTTTGCAGAACCTCCAAAACTTGCCAATTCTGTATTTACAATAGAACCAGTCCATCTGATCCCTCCGTACTGTTCAAAGCGCCAAGACTTCTCATAAAAAAGTATTTCATTTATGTAAAATGCACCTGCGTATATCCCTCCTGCAATCCAAGCTTTGGCATATATATCGTCTGAAAAAGCTGCAAAAAACGGATTTGATAAAATAGCTTGAACTATTTTTGTTTGTAACACTTCATTCAAGGTGATATACCCAGTGGGATCGCTATTGACGACAGGATTATCATGTCCGTAAAGATAACGATGCCGCGATAGAGGAGTATCCAATAACCCTTCAAACTGATCAGCACTGATAAAACGGCCAGTACTCAGATTGTAGTAGCGATTTCTTAAATATTGCAGATCCAACTCCCTGTCATATTGCTCCCCTCGATAGAGATACTTGTTGGAATCATCAGACAACGGCTGCAGCAAATTCCCATAGGCATCGTAACTATAATCATGGGTTACCTGCCCGCGATCGTCAGTTAATTGCCGCACACCGCTGTGCGCGTCAGCTAGGTAGAAAAACTCTTCCCCTTCCCGATTCTGGGAAATCAAATCCAATCCGTAGGTATAATTCGCCAGGGTCTGATGGGTTCCATTTTCTTGGACGTACTCCTCCACCACCTGGGGATAGTTGTTGTCACCAGCATAGGCTTGATGGTAATCAATCAAGTAGCGCGTTTCTTCACCATTGATAATTGAAGCCACCCGAATACCATTGGCATCATATCGATACTCCATATTATCTATCTGCCCCTGCCCGTCAATCTTATTCACCCCAACCAAGCGATTCTCTGCATTCCAGATATATTCTACTTGTTCAAGAGAATCTCGCGTATTGGCTAAGATCAGATTGCCATTATTGTCGTAATTGTAATCGATTGTTACTGGAATTTCTGAGCCAGTCGTTTCTGAGATCAGGCGATTGTACTGGTCGTAGGAGTAAACAGTCAGTCCCTTGACCGAATCATTGCGGCTTAGGCGATTGCCAACCCCATCGTAACTATATTCAATCGTGCGATTTCCTTCCAGCTGGTCCATAATCTCCTCCTTGACCAACCGATTGAGCCCGTCGTAAACATATTCTACCCTTCGTCCGTCAAGCTCTTCCACCGATGCGATGTTCCCCGCTGCATCAAAAGTATAACTGTAACTAGAAAGCAATTCATCATTACTATCCCTTTGTACAACTTCCCTCAAGCGATTCTGGGAGTCGTAGGACCGGGTTTCTACCACCCCATTGCCATAGGTGATTGACTCAATATTGCCCAGCAAATCGTAGGAATAAACAGTATCGTTCTCCGAATGGGGAGCCTCGACTCCAATTAGACGATTGAGTTCGTCATAGGTATAGGTGGTGGTTCCTGTAGGAGTGGTTAATTGGTCAATAAGTCGAGCATCATTGTAAGTATAGCTAATCTCAGTGCCGTCTGGTTCTATACGAGAGAGCAGCAAACCTTGCTCATCGAACTGATAGCTGGTTTCTCCGCGAGCATCTGTAATGGTCTCGATTTGACCTGCAGGAGTATAACCATATTCCACAAAAGGTGTTTCTCCAGGTAAATTCTTGGAAATTAAGCGATAGCGATCATCGTAATTATATTCAATAGTGTTGCCATTGAAATCTGTCCTGCTAACTAAATTTCCTACTCTATTGTAGCTAGACTCAGAGCGTAGAGTTCCTCCAGGCAAAACTACCGCCGTGCGCCTTCCTAAAGCGTCGTAGGAGTAATGGGTAATTTGCCCCTGCGCGTCTTGCTGTTCAATTAAATTTCCTAACTCGTCGTAACCGTATTCAGTACGTTGTTCTAGGGGATCGATAACAGCAGTTAACCGGTCAAAAGCATCGTATTCAAAGTGAGTTGTCTGCCCTTTCGGATCTGTCTGAGCAATAACATTGGAGAAAGCATCGTATTCAAACTTGGTGGTGCTTCCATCTGGAAGAATGACTTGAGTTGTTTGGCCAAGTCCATTGTAGCTAAATTCTATGGTCTGACCGAGAGTATTTGTAGCTGCAATCTGTTGTCCGACAGCATCGTAAACAAAAGTTATTTCTCGCGTTTCGTTCCCTTCAACTTGGCGAACGAGAGTTTGGCGGCCTGCTGCATCATATTCGTACTCAACAATAGTTTTTCCTACCTGATTGACTATTCCCCTTGTGCGACCTGCTTGGTCATATTCAGTTAGAATACGTGGATTGTCCGAGATGGTTTCCGGTGTATCATCGGGAAGAATCATCGCTGTTGGTCGATTCAAAGCATCGTATTCATAGTGAGTTGTTTTACCGTCTGGATCTGTTATTGATGTTTGGTTGCCTGCAGCATCGTAGCTATATCTCGTTCTGGGGTTATCGGCAAGGTTTTCGGGAGTTTCGTCCGGATGAACAATCTCTAAAAGTTGATTGAGATTGCTATAACGATGATATAAAATCACATCTAGCACGGGTGTGGTCAAAAGTAGTTGTTTGTGTTTGAACATGTAGAAAGTCAATTGTGGGGTAGCCCTCTGGGCTGCCTTGGAGTAAGCCGCTACTATTGAGAAGATAAAATTCTCAACTGTTTTTGACCACACCCATTTAGCACAGAGAAAATACCAAAATTTTCGCTTTTTCAGAACTGCCAAAGGTATTGCTATATAAGAGGTTTAGCTATTGTTGTCAGAGAGTCAGGGTATTTAGCCAATCATCTAAATGGATAAAGCACGAATCAATCAAGTTTAAAAATGAAAGCAATAATGCAAAAATCCAAGGTAGAGAAAGAAATAATGATTTGTAAGTCATTGGGAAATTATCTGTTTGGGAAGATTTGATTTTTTTGATCAACCAGCGGAAACCGATAATTATATAGATCGTTACAAGCATAAAATATAAACTGCTTTGCTGACACACAATGTACTCCCCTTATTTTAGTTTTATTGCTCTTCAATGTAAAAACATGTTTTATTTATAGCTTGATGATTCAAGTCTTTTAACAATTATACTAATTTAAGAATTATATTTCCCCATTTTGCCACCAGCCAAAAACAACCAAATACCAAAACAATGGCAATAGATACAATAGACATTATAACTATAACTGCAGATTCTTGGTCATCTTTTATCTCTTCCTTATAGGTAATGATATAAGCAAATATTCCATATATACAAAATCCAATAAATATTAAGTGGGTAAATAGAGAAGTTAAGCTTCTAGGAGAACAATAGAAGTAAATTCTTCCACCAAAGATAAATATATTTATAAACACTAAACCTATAACAGAAGCAAATACTTTGTCTAAAATCTTTTCGTTTTTACAATCACGAGATAAGACTGCCGTTACTAAAATAGTAAAAGGATAAAAAAGGTTTAGGCTAATTAATGTAACTAATAGCTCTGTTTGATTGCACATTTTTGAATTTTATCTCATGAGGTGGAAGATCTAAGTATAATCTTGGATATGTATAAATGTTGCTAATATATTTTTTTGTCCCCATTGTTAGGATATTTTTCATTGCTTATCCTAATAGACAAACATCAAAATATTATTAAACTTATTATCATTGCAGAAATAGCAACTACAATTATTACTATTGGGAATATACCAAGAATAGAATTATTAATATATTTTTTTATTGAAACAAAAATTAATTCGATCCAAATATAAGCAAACACTGTTGACCATATAAAAACAAACATTAAATAATATCTAGCGAATCCTTCAGCTTGAAGAATAGCTCGAATCATATGTAATATAACAAGTATTAAAAATGTTATTCTCGTTAATGCTTTTAGTAATATATATTTATCAATCTTGTTATATGAAGAATCAAATAACCCCCAAAAAAATATTTTCTTTAGTAAATTTAGTATTTTTTGCATTTTTATAAAAAAGATCCAAAATAATTGTTGATTAATCTAAAAATTATCCTTCTTTTGTCACTCTCCGATTTTTCCTATTATTTAAAATTGCTCAAAACTAGAAGCATCAGGCAATACAAGGCTCCTCTCCTCCTAGATATGTTACCAATTTTTTGCCTCTGGTGAATTTCTCTGAAGAAAAAACGGCGCTAGCGCCCGAGATACAAAGATTATAGAATTGGCAAATCGCAAAGGTTTTCGGAGAGTGACAAAAGAGGGATATTATTTTTTAGCCCCTTTCGCTTTCAAAAACTCAATCAATTTATTTTGTTTTTCTTGTGATACTAAACGCAGTCTATTTTCTTGCATAGCTAGACTTAGCGGAGTTTGCCCTGCTGTTGTTTTGGCGTTAATATCAGCTCCATTATCAAGTAAAAACATTACTGTGTCTTGATGACTTCCCCAAGCTGCAAAATGCAATGGAGTTTCCAGTTTATAATCTTTAGCATCTACTTCTACTCCATAAGAAAGAAGCAATTTAACAATATTTGTTTTTCCGCTATATGCTGCCGCATGTAATGGTGTAAATTCATAATAATTTTTTGCATTGATTTTAGCTCCATGTTTAATTAGTAAGGTTACTATTTCTTGATGTCCAACTGCTGCTCCCTCATGAAGAGGAGTTGTACCATTTTTGTTTCTAGCATTAATACTTGCATTATTATTAATCAGTAACTCAACTATATTTTTGTGAGAATGTCTTGCTGCTTCATGCAAAAAAGTATTTTTATGATTGTTTCTTATATTTATATCTATTCCTTTTTCTAAATATTTTTTGACAGTCTTAATATCTCCTTTTCTCACAACTTCATGTCGTAAATCTCTAATTATGTTCATCCAAAAAGGAAAAGTAACTGCTATCCAAAACGTTATACTAATTATAATTTTAAACATACTTTTTTGACCAATAATATTGGCGTTGCACAATTGCGGGATGATAGTCTAATTTCCAGAAGCTGAAACTATTGATAAACAAGGAAAAAATTTTGGGCATATATCCAAATCATCCCATAGAGATGCAACGCCCCAGACTTCCTTCTGGGGTTAGGAGGCTGGGGTTGAGGTTCCCAGCGGCGATGATGGCCAGTTCTTGGATAGTTACTTTTGTGGTCATTTATGATTTTTGCTTGATACATTCTTTTTATCTAAAAACATCTGAATGCTTAGATGAATAAATACCCAAATTAAAGCTAGGACAGTTAGTATTAAAAATAAAATCCAATACAGTAAATCTTCAAAAGAAATGTTTAGTATTTGTACAATAGAAATAAATACAAATAATAATGCTGCTTGTAAAATCCAAGCAAAATACAACCCAATTCGTATGTTTTGTCTGACAACTTCATCTGTTGAAATTTCGTTTATTTTTGTCATGCACGAACTCCAAAATTTAGATGCAATTATAGTAGGCACCATAATAATTACTGCATAGATATTTTTATGAATAAAAAAATTTGATATTTGAGCAAGCATTTTTTTACCTCATTTAAAAACTTAAATTAGTTGGATATTACTCACCAGAAAGTTCAGGAGTATTTACGCAAGGTTGAGGATAATCGCCAATATTAAAAATAGGAACGCTAAATCCTAAAACAAAGCCGAATAAGGTAGCATCCACACCACTTGTTCCTCCATTTGGAGTTCCCACTCCTCTTCCCATTATAAAGCGAAAACTACCCAAATCAAAATCTTCAGAGGTCCCACCACCACCAGAAGCCTCATGCAATACAAGGGGTCCCATAGGTATTTTTCCATTTTTTGCCTCTGGTGAATTTCTCTGAAGAAAAAACGGCGCTAGCGCCCGAGATACAAAGGTTATAGAATTAGCAAATCGCAAAGGTTTTCGGAGAGTGACAAAAGAGGGATATTATTTTTTAGCCCCTTTCACTTTCAAAAACTCAATCAATTTATTTTGTTTTTCTTGTGATACTAAACGCAGTCTATTTTCTTGCATAGCTAGACTTAGCGGAGTTTGCCCTGCTGTTGTTTTGGCGTTAATATCAGCTCCATTATCAAGTAAAAATATTACTGTGTCTTGATGACTTCCCCAAGCTGCAAAATGCAATGGAGTTTCCAGTTTATAATCTTTAGCATCTACTTCTACTCCATAAGAAAGAAGCAATTTAACAATATTTGTTTTTCCGCTATCTGCTGCCATATGTAATGGCGTTAAACCATACTTATTTCTTGCATTAATTTTAGCTCCATGTTTAATTAGTAAGGTTACTATTTCTTGATGTCCAACTGCTGCCCCCTCATGAAGAGGAGTTGTACCATTTTTGTTTCTAGCATTAATACTTGCATTATTGTTAATCAGTAACTCAACTATATTTTTATGAGAATGTCTTGCTGCTTCATGCAAAAAAGTATTTTTCCGATTGTTTCTTATATTTATATCTATTCCTTTTTCTAAATATTTTTTGACAGTCTTAATATCTCCTTTTCTAACAACTTCATGTCGTAAATCTCGAATTATTCTCATCCAAAAAGGAAAAGTAACTGCTATGAAAGCGATAAACCAAAACGTTATACTAATTATAACTTTAAACATACTTCCTTTCACCAATAATATTAGTTAAAAATGAAAATATTGCTTCTAACTTGAAGGCAGATTTGAACGATCCTTGTAATTCCATTCCCTCCAAACTGGAATCGACACACCAGTCATTATTGTTACACCAATATCATATCCAAGAAAGTAACCATGTCCATAACCTTGTCCAAAACCCATAGTAATAACAGACGCACCATATCCAAATACCGATGTACTTACAGATGCTGTACCAAGAAGAAGACCTCCTGACAATGCCCCAAGATTAACACCTACTTCCCAAGGTGATTTAAGCTTTGCAAAAGATAGTGTAACACCTATAGGTAATGGTCCTAAAGCAGCACCTGCCGACAAAATCCACCAATATCCGGTTAATGTAGCATCTCCAGCTGGCCCACGGCCTAATTCTTCCGATGTGAATGCTGCTGCAGATGCTGCAACAACACGACCTAAAACTCCAAGAGCAATTCCACCAAATTCACCATCCCAAGTTATTTTTCCATCGCCTCTATACATAAACCCTGCTACTCTCTGTGCTAATCCCAAAGAACTTAATCCTATAAGTCCAATATCGATCGCAGAAAGAGTTGTTATTGTTTTAGTTGCTGTTATTGTTTCAGTTAGCGAAAATCTCCCACTCGGATCTATATAAGTAATCGGATTGTCATTTCCATAGAGATAGCGATGTCGGGTTATCGGTTGCTCCTGAACCCCCTCAAACGGGTCAACACTCGCAAACCTTCCCGCATCCAGATAGTAATACCTTGCCCGCAAATACTGCATTCCCAGATTTGGATCGTGCTGCTCGCCCCGATAGAGGTAATTATTCGAGCTATCCCCAGTTGATTGCAGCAAATTCCCATAGGCATCGTAATTGTAACTATCCGTAGCAATTCCCGCACCATCGCTCAACTGACGCACTCCACTATGTCCATCGTAGAGATAGTAAAGCTCCTCTGAGCCCCTACTTTGAGCAATCAAATCGTTACCATAGAAGTAAGCAACCTCAACTTCCCCATCAGGAGTGTATTCCTCCAACACCTGGGCGTGAGGACGATTTGCATCGATTAAATAGCGAGTTTCCACCCCATCTACAATCGAAGCAACCCGAATCCCGCTGACATCGTATTGATAGGAAATCAACTGGGTTCCTTGCGAATCGGTAATCTCTACTTCAACTAACCGATTTTGTCCATCCCAGTCATAAACCCTTTGCTCTGTGGGACTTTCAACGGTCACCACATTGCCATTGCTGTCATAAGTATAAGTCGTAGTTGCTCCATCTACAATCTCGCTCAACAACCAATCGTTTTCATTATAGGTATAGAGCGTTTCTCCCTCCTCAGAATCAATGCGACTGAGACGATTACCCACAGCATCGTAGCTGTAGGTAATCGAGTGATCGCCATTAACTGAGCCGACGATATCTTCCCCAATCAAGCGATACAGCTCATCGTAGGTATAATCGACCCTTCGACCGTTTAATTCCTCTACCGAAAGAATATTACCAACCTCATCTCGCGTATAGTCGTAGCTAGAGAGGACATTTCCATCAGCATCGGTATTGACCAGAGAAATTAAGCGATTCAAGTTATCGTAGCTGCGAGTTTCTACAACCCCATTGGGTAAAGTAGTCTCGATAAGATTACCCACAGCATTATAATCGTAATCCGTTACTCCACTATTCGCCGTAACCGTATCCAAGCGATTCAGTTCGTCATAGGTATAGCTAATAGTGTGGTCGAGAGTCGTAACGGTTTCCACCAGACCATCATCGTTATAAGTATAGGAAATAGTCGTTCCATCCGGTTCCGTTCGAGAGAGTAGACGACCCGACTCATTATAATCGTAAATGGTAGTTCCTCGTTCGTCGGTTGTCGTTTCTAACCTTCCTGCGGGTGTATAGGTAAACTCAACAGAACGCTCCTCATCTAAGAAATTCTGAATTAATAACCGATTTTGTTCGTCATAGGAATAAGTAATAGTTTCCCCATTAAAATCGGTGGTACTGATTACATTGCTTACTGCATCGTAGAGCGTTTCAGCACGCTGACCCAGCGGACGCACTACTGCAATTTGTCGTCCCAGACCGTCGAACTCAAATTGAGTGACATGACCGTTAGCATCCTCCTGATAAACCAAATTGCCAGCTTCATCGTATCGATATTCGGTCTGCTGTCCCAAAGCATCGATAACGGTAATTAATCGGTCTAAAGCATCGTAGGAGAATCTGGTTGTTCGACCCGCTTGGTCGATTTGAGCAATGACATTGTCAAAAGCATCGTATTCGGTCTTGGTACTCGTACCGTCGGGGAAAATAGTCTCGATGACTCGGTCGAGTTCATCGTACACCAATTGAGTAGTCCGACCCAAAGCATCAGTCTGAGCTATCTCTCGTCCTGCTGCATCGTAGGTGGTAGTCCCTTCTATCGTTTGATTGTTATAGAAGTTGCGAGTAACCGTTATCCGACCAACATTATCATATTCAAACTCGGTGCGAATATCAGTTTCATTAATTAAAACAGTGGGTTGACCTATTTGATTGTACTCAAAAGTTTTTCTTGGATTATCTGTCAAATCGTCGGGTGTATCGTCAGCAATAATTAACTCTGCAGGTAATTCTAAAGAATTATAAGTCCAATAAGTAGTATTTCCATCTTGGTCGGTGAACGCTGTCCGATTTCCTGTTGCATCGTACTCTAATCTAGTTCTGGGATTATCTGACGAGTCATTAGGGGTATCGTCGGGATAAATAGTCTCAATTAGATTGTTTTTCTCATTGTATCGATTCTCAGTACGACGACCCAGCGGATCGATTATAGCTGTCTGGTTGTTATTAGCGTCGTATTCGTATTGAGTTAAATTGCCTTCAGCATCGAGCGTCGAAGTTTGATTACCGTTACTATCATAAGTCCTGGTTATTACCAACTCGCGCACACCCGATGGTGTGGTCAAGGTAGCGGTTTCTGTCAGAGCGTTACCGAGAGAGTCATAGGTAAACCGGGTCTCATTTCCTAAAGCGTCTATCCTAAGAATTCGATTGCCAAACCTGTCGTATTCAAACTGGGTTATCCGATTGGAGCTTTCTATAATAGAGAGAGGGTTGCCGTTTTGGTCGTAGGTGTAGCTAGTGGTATTACCAGCAGCATCCGTAGCAGATAAGACATTTCCTCGATTATCGAAACTGTAACTTGTCGTGTTACCCAATGCGTCTGTGCTCGTTAAAAGCTGACCGAAATTGTTGTAGGTGTAACGGTCAGTATTTCCTAGGGGGTCGGTCTGACTCAATAAATTGCCACGGCTATCGTAACTAAAACTCGTAGTATAACCATCCGGACCGCTTTCATCGGTAATAACCGTTTCCGTCAGCAGATTATTCCTCGCATCGTAAGTCCTTTGAGTTATTCCACCCAG
>JH610477.1 GCA_000252485.1 Prochloron didemni P4-Papua_New_Guinea
GTTGTGTTGGGTTTCGTTACCTCAACGGAACCTACGAAAAATAAACTGGAAAGTCCCCCTTTGATAAGGGGGATTTAGGGGGATAGTTCTTTATACCGCCGTTTAAACTCCCTTTGCCGTAGATTGTGGTCTACAATGGGTTGAGGATAATCACACCGTTCTCTTTCATCATCAGGTATCTTGCCCCTAACTAAATATTCCGTATCTATAGAACTCAATTCTGGCAACCATTGACGAATATATTCCCCCTCGGGGTCGAATTTCTTGGCTTGACTGGCGGGATTAAAAATGCGCAATGGTTTGGGATCCATTCCACAAGAAGCACTCCACTGCCAACCGCCATTATTAGAGGCTAAATCCCCGTCGCACAACTTCTGCATGAAATATTGCTCTCCCCACTGCCAGTTAATTATCAAATCTTTGGTGAGAAAACTGGCTACAATCATGCGACAGCGATTGTGCATCCATCCCGTTTCATTTAACTGCCTCATGGCGGCATCCACCATGGGATACCCTGTTTTTCCCTCGCACCATGCTTGAAAATGTTCTGGGTTATTGTCCCAAGGAAAGTCTTTAAATTGCTGCCGATAGGGTTCTACTGTCAATTGGGGAAAATGATAAAGGGCGTGTTGATAAAACTCTCGCCATGCTAGTTCTTTTTGCCAGGTTTCAATGTTAGCTCTAACTTCCTCGCTGTAGCTGTTTTTGGTCGCTTCTAGGGTGGCTTGCCAAACTGTACGAATGCCGATCACCCCGAATCTTAAGGCTGGACTCAAGAGAGAGGTTCCTTCAACTGCGGGAAAATTTCGCTGTTCTTGGTATTGGGCGATCGCCCTCTCAGAAAATTCCTCTAACTGTTCCCTGGCTGCTGTTTCTCCAGGAGTTAGGATTAACTCCCCATCCCAATAATAACCCAAATCTTTCCCTGTGGGTAAACTCACTACTCCTGTTTCCTGAGCTATTTTGATTTCTTCTGCTGTCAATCCTTGAATCCGATCTAATTTTTCTGCTACTTCTAGTTTGGGTTTTTGACTCCAATTTTTCCAGAAAGGAGTATAGACAGTATAAGGTTTGCCTGACTGAGTTAAAATATCTTCTGGCGGATGTAATAATTGGTCCCAATAATTAGTAACAGCAATTCCTTGCTTGAGCAACTCTTGTTCAACTTTTCCATCTCTTTCTCGAGCATAAGGTTCCCCATCCTTATGCCAAAAAACTCCTGTCACTTGTAACGCTACTGCTAATTGAGGAATTGCTTCTATCGGTTCTCCTCGTACTATTAATAATTGGCTGCCAATTTTGCTGTAACTCTCCTTTAACTCTTGTAAACAGCCTAGCATATAGGTCACTCTTGCTGGAGCAACTTCATTGCTATTTAAAATATTCGGGTCTAAGCAAAATAAACCCACAATCTTGCTACTTTGTTTTCTCGCAGCAGCAAGTCCCATATTATCCGAGATGCGCAAATCCCGACGATGCCAAAAGAGAATTAGTTTAGACATATAGCAATGAGCAATGAACAATGAACAATGAACAATGAGCAATGAGCAATGAACAATGAGCAATGAGCAATTAACAATTAACAATTAACAATTAAGAGATAGTTTATCTCATGGTAGTATAGATTGAAGTTATTCCGTGGGTTGAGAAACCGGGTTTCTTTCCAAAATTTTAACATTAATCCTTAAAATAATAGGAGAAACCCGGCGAATTGGCTTCTTGGCCGAAATCTAACAAGTTCTAACGCTGTATCCCCCCCAGCCCCCCTTAATAAGGGGGGAGCAAGAAAAGGGAGCAAGAAAAGGGAGCAAGAAAAGGGAGCAAGAAAAGGGAGCAAGAAAAGGGAGCAAGAAAAGGGAGCAAGAAAAGGGAGCAAGAAAAGGGAGCAAGAAAAGTCACCCTTAATAAGGGGGGAGCAAGAAAAGGGAGCAAGAAAAGTCACCCTTAATAAGGGGGGAGCAAGAAAAGGGAGCAAGAAAAGTCCCCCTTAATAAGGGGTGCGGTCACAAACAGTTGAACAATAGTCACGGCTTACCCGCGATTATTAGGCAGGCAGCCCAGAGGGCTACCCCACAATTGACTTTCTACATAGGGCTTGCTGAAAACAACTACTTTTGACCACACCCCTTAATAA
>JH610478.1 GCA_000252485.1 Prochloron didemni P4-Papua_New_Guinea
AGTGGCCAGATTGCTTTTTGGGCTGGAGTCTTTATTGCAGGTGCTGTTATTCCATTCCTGGCTGATGCCATATCACCTGATGGTGTCAATACTCCCACTGTTGTTAACGGAGAAGGAGGGATACCACAAGGAGAAGAACCGCAAAATTTAGACAGATCCTTGCAAAGAGCAGGGGTTGAGTTTGTTTTGGGTTTGAATCCCAGATCGTTACTAAAATCTTCCAAAACAGTAGTTAGCAGCTTGAAAAATTTTGCGGATGATGCAATCCGAATCGGTGATTCCGCTGTTGAGGCGGGTGAATCCCTGATTAAAAGAATATTTCGCAAAACGAACTTTAATGAGGTTCCTGTTATTGGCACGTTTGATGAGACACTTGAAGCACTTGACAGCCAAATCCGACATACAATTGATGACTTTGACTTATCCTTCTACAAAAAATTCCGAAAGGGTACTGGTGCTGGCGTAATCGGTTCTTCAACTGGCAATAGTTTTTCTGCAAGTAAAGGGGG
>JH610479.1 GCA_000252485.1 Prochloron didemni P4-Papua_New_Guinea
GACCGGGCAGAAGTACCCATGATGCAAGACAAAGGATATTCCTTAATATAAGGGGCGAAAACAACCGCAAATGGTGGGTTCTGGATGCGGACATCTCAGAATGTTTCGATAAGATAGCCCACAAACCATTAATGGACAAAATAGGGAACTTCCCGGCCAAGAAACTTGTGGAACAATGGCTGAAAGCAGGATACATCCACCAGGGAGTATTTTATGAGACCGAAACCGGAACACCACAAGGTGGCGTGATTAGCCCATTGCTGGCTAACATTGCTTTACACGGTATGGAAGAAGCCCTTGGGATTAAATACAGATGGCACAAAGATTCTAGAAGGAAGGAAGGAGGGTTCTGGGACAATACCAGCAACCTCTCACTAATCCGCTATGCCGATGACTTTGTAATCTTAACGCAGAGCAAAGAAGAAGCAGAAACAGCCAAGTCAATCATCAAGGAATGGCTAGCTGACAGAGGATTAGAACTATCTGAAGAAAAAACTAAAATCAGTCACTTAAGTGGAGGATTTGATTTTCTCGGATGGAACTTTCGGAAGTACGAAACCACCTGTCGGAAAACAGGAATGATAACCCTCATCAAACCTTCCAAGAGAAATATACAAAAGTTCAAGGAAGGAATAAAGGAACTATTCAAGAGTTTCAAGGGAACACCTGCGGAAAAAGTGATAAAAGAACTCAACCCGAAACTAAGAGGTTGGGGAAACTATCACCAAGGGGTTGTCGCCAAGGAGACATTTTCTGAGTTAGACAATTACATCTGGTGGAAGTTAATGAGGTGGGGTAAACGCTCCCATCCGAAGAAGTCAGGTGAATGGATAACGAATAAATATTTCGGGTGTTTATGCCCAGGGAGGAAGGATAAGTGGGTATTTGGAAACAAGGATAAAGAGCATCAATACGTAGAAAAACTCTCCTGGATACCTATCCAACGTCATACGTTAGTTGCATTTAAAAATAGTCCCGACGACCCTTCTCTCAAGAAATACTGGGAAAAGCGCAGAGCTAAACAAGAAGAAGCAACAGCGATGGGCAGGTTCTCCAAAGGGAAAAATAAGTTAGCACTGCAACAAGGCTATAAATGCCCGTGGTGCAAACAAGACCTAGGATGTAATGATGACATATGTGTTCATCATATCCAACCGAAACACCTTGGTGGCAAAGACTCGTATGACAATCTAATATATCTACACGAGGATTGCCACTATTCCATACACGCCTTGGGTGCTACTAATCCCGACATACAGTCAATACTGAAAGCCCGGAAAACAAAACCCCCCAGGAAACGGGACAAAAACCAAAAGGCACAAACCCGGAAGAATGGGAAAGAAGTAGCGAAAATACCGAGTTCCAAAGGAATTGGATGAGCCGTGTGCTGGGAAACTAGCTCGCACGGTTCTAAGGGGACGAAGCGGGGGTAACCCCGCCGACTTACCCGATGTGTTTTAGACAAAACCGGATTAACAATGGTGCTGAATAAGCCCGTTTGATAGCTTGGTTTGAGGGAAAGTGGACAAATTTATTGGTGAAAGAATCGTAAGATTATTATCCCGCAGTTCGACGACCCTCTCTGCAAGTTGGAGAGAGTGTAAAAATTTACCATCCCTCAAGAAATACTTCCTACTTTTATTTGCATAAAACAAAAATGAACAAAACCTCTAAAAAAAAGCCATCTAAAAAAAGTAAACAATCTGAACTTAGTGTAATTAATCCCCATGCTGCTGGGATTGATTTAGGTTCTAGGGAACATTGGGCTTGTGTTCCTTCATCTAGCACCGAATCCACTAATATTCAACCGTTTGGTTGCACAACACCGGATTTAATCGCTTTGGCGGATTGGTTCACCGAATGTGGTGTTACTACTGTTGCCATGGAATCAACGGGAGTAGAGTGGATACCTCTATTTCACATATTAAGCGCACGAGATTTTCAGGTATTTTTAGTTAATTCTAAAACCGTTAAAACAGTACCAGGACGAAAAAGTGATGTCTTAGATTGTCAATGGTTACAACAATTACATAGCTATGGATTATTGGCTCCTTCTTTTGTTCCAGAGGGTGATATCGCTGTATTGAGAAGCTATTTGAGACAGAGAGAAAATTTAATTCAAAATAGTTCAACTCATATTCAGCGGATGCAAAAGGCTCTCACTCAAATGAACTTACAGTTACACAAAGTAATTAGTGACATCACGGTCCTAACTGGTTTAAATATTATTAGAGCTATTGTTTCTGGGGAATATTTCCACAAATACTAGCCGAATTAGCGGATAAAAGAATTAAAAGTACTCCTGAACAAATCAGCAAGGCTTTAACTGGTAATTATAGAGAAGAGATGGTGTTTATTCTTCATCAAGAACTATCTCTTTACGAGTCTTATCAACAACAAATACTAGCGCTAGATGAACAAATTGAGCAATGTTTGAGTAAATTTAAATCTGAGACTACTGAACCGACTCCAGAATCAAAAAAGGCAAAACGTCGTCGTTCTAATAGTCCTTCTTTTGATTTGCATTCTCACCTTTATCGCATTACAGGAGTTGATTTTACAACTATTGATGGTTTAGATGTTTTAACCGTTCAAACTATTATTAGTGAAGTTGGATTAGACCCAAGTAAATTTAAAACTGTTAAACATTTTTGTGGATGGTTTCGATTGTGCCCCGGTTGTCGTATTACTGGTGGCAAAGTTAAAAGTTCTCAGACTCGTCAAGTAAAGAATCGAGCGGCTAATGCTTTCAGATTGGCAGCTCAAGCTGTTAGTCGTTCTCAAACTGCTTTAGGGGCTTTTTATAGAAGAATTAAAGCACGTTCTGGCGCACCCAAAGCTATTACCGCTACTGCACATAAAATCGCTTGCAGTGAGCGGAGCCGAACTGCTCGTCTTTTCTATACTTTGTGGACTACTAAAGAATCTTATGTAGATAAAGGTGCTGATTATTACGAACAACGATATCAAGAACGGGTCATTACTCGCCTCAAAAAAAGAGCCAAATCCCTTGGTCTGGAAGTGGTTGAACCCTCTGCAATCTAGTTTAAGTTTCTGGAGAGTTAATGTATCTAACGGACTGACATCCCAAAAACAAACAACCAACAACAAATAACCAACAACAAATAACCAAAAATATCTATATTCATCTGCGTTAAGGAGCGTTCATCTGCGGTTCAAACAACAAATAACCAACAACCAACAACCAACAAGAATGAAAGCAATTATGGTAGTGGGAACAACTTCTCACGCCGGGAAATCCTTACTGACAGCAGCATTGTGTCGCATTCTCTCCCGAAGAGGTTGGCGGGTCACTCCTTTTAAAGCACAGAATATAGCCCTCAATGCCTACGTCACCAATACTGGAGGAGAAATTGGCTTTTCCCAGGCAGTGCAAGCTTGGGCTGCGGGGGTCACCCCAAGAATAGAAATGAATCCTATTTTGCTCAAGCCCCAAGATAATATCACTTCTCAGGTAATTATCAAGGGCAAAGCTATGGGCACAACCAAAGCAGCAGACTACCCTCAAAATTACTTCCATGTGGGCTGGCAGGCCATTGAGGATTGCTTGGAAAGGTTGGGAGAAGAATTTGATTTGGTTATTTGCCAAGGGTCTGGCAGTCCGGCAGAAGTAAATCTCAAGCACCGAGATTTGACCAATATGCGGGTAGCTAAATATTTAAATGCTCCCACTTTGTTGGTGGTGAATATGGACCGAGGGGGGCTTTCGCTCATGTAGTGGGAACTCTGGAACTGTTGGAACCGGAAGAACGCAGTTTAATTAAAGGAGTGGTTATTAATAAATTTCGGGTAGAGCGGCCTCTTTTGGATTCGGGGATAAAATGGTTGGAAGAATACACCGGCATTCCTGTTTTAGGAGTTATTCCTTGGATCGATGCTTCGTTCCCAGCAGAAGATTCTTTCGATTTGCTGCCAAGACCTTCTTTTAAACCCAATAATGAGCTTACTATCGCTATCATTCAGCTTCCTCACATTGCCAATTTTACCGATTTTGACCCCCTCAAGGCAGAAGCTTCCGTCACGGTTAAATACGTGCCCTTGGGAAGTTCTTTGAGACATCCAGATGCAGTAATTATTCCCGGTTCCAAAACCATCGTAGCAGATACTATCGCTCTCTACGAAAGCGGTATGGCGGAGCAATTACAACCCACATTCCGCACTTCAAAATGTAGTATATATTTGTAGCATTTTTAAACCTATTTTTTCCGTAGATTGGCGATCGCCAATCTACGGAAAGTTTGAGTATAAGTACTTAATCCAATAGCAAATTTAGTCAAGATTTATATGCTACCATGCATGTTACAAAACGAAGTGCGGAATGTGGGTTAGAAGATTTAGCTCGTCGTAAGTATAGGTTGTCGTATTGTCCCGTTAGACATCTCCAAAAAAGAAAATTAACTTTCTTTTTTGGAGATGTCTATTGAGTTAATCCACCCTCAATGGTACTAGGATTGGATTAAGAATATCGAGGGAATTAAAAGAGCTTGGGTCAAATTTTCCAATTTAACAAGAATGATAATCATTCCACTGTATTCTCAATAAGATTCAAAATTTTAACTGCAGCTTAATGCTTGAAACTTTTGTATTGGTGGGGTTTTGGGCGACAAGTCGCCCCCCAGCTCTCGCTGTCTGGCCTAGTTTTTTCCAACTTTTTCAGCAAACCCTAATTAATTTTGTCCAACCACCTATCTACACTGCAAAAAATGAGTTGGTTCTACTCGTATTCCTCATAGTCACTAAATTTTTCAATCCACTCACTATGTAGGAGCCCTTGTAGATTTGACTCAAGATCGGCTACATCAGATCCATCAACCATAATAGATATCCCTTTATATTCTTCATCAGGATACAGGATTACATATAGCGTTTCGCTTATTGTCTCATCGAGGCATAGCATCATTGCTTTCCTGAACAAAAGCAACTCACTTTCTTTTAGTTTTTTAAAACCTTAACTATGCATTAATAAGTAATTAATATTTCATTTATATAAGTTTATCAAACGTACTAATGCAAACATCTCTTACTTATTGCATCAAAAACTTGCCTAGCTTATTAAGTTTTGCCTCTCTATCATATTGTTGTGTCATTTGTTTTTAACCTCATCTCTCAAAGAGCACAATTACCTCGGAAGAATTGTCCTGAACAATTCTAGCTTTATTGAAGCCAAAAAGACTAGCCATTTTACCTGTAAATGTTTGCCAGACAGCCTTGTTAGGATCTCCCAGCTTTTGGGAGGCTGCTCGAAAGCTAACATACACCTGTAGTAGCGAGACCCGACAGAGCATAGCCACCAAGAACTAGAGTAGCTACAGTACTAGCAGTGACAACAGCTTCATTGAGATTATCATTGACCCCCTCACCATATATATCCTCCCTGAATCCACGAATATCAAAGCCCACCAAATTAGCCGTTTGAGAAACACCCACAGCAGCAGAATCCACTATTCTTACAGCATCTTCAACCAAGGGGTTATCAGCGATGAACTGGCCAACCGGCTTATTGATATTCTCATCAACAAATCCAGCAACATTATTTACAGCATTCCTACCCGCACCAAATATGGAACCCAAGGAATCAGTAAAACCCTCCCAAAACATTCCACTAGGATCCACATAAATAGTAGGACTATTACCCACATAGCGATAGAGATTAACATCCCCAGCCTCAAAACCCAGCCGGTCAACAGACAAGAAAGTACCAGTGACAAAATCGTAATACCTTGTGCGATAGAATCCCAAACCAGTCTCTTTATCAAAATCCCGACCCGTAAACCCGTAGCGCACATCCACACCCGGATTAGTCTCAGAGGTAATATAGCCATAAGCCAAAACCTCCCCAACTGCTGTAGTGTGAGTCCTAGTTAGAGGACGACCATCCAGGTCAAAAGTTTGAGCAGTACTGAAAGCATTCAGCACCTCCAGTTGTTCCAATTGCCCAGCATCATCATAGGTAACAACAGCAGTTTTAGGAGTAACCCCATTGCCAGTCTGAGAAATAGTAGTAACTCGGTCTTGGGCATCATAGGTATAAGTTTCAGTGGATAACTGAATTCCACCAACCGTATCAGTAACAGTCAACACATTGCCCACACCATCATAGGTGTAGTCCAGCACTACCTTGTCCGTGAAGCCAAAAGTATCTCGGATTTCCTTAGTTAAACGGCTATCATCATCATATTCATAAGAGTACTTAGCTACCGAATCCTCTACCTCAACCAGCTGGGAGGCCGCATCATAGCTGTAAGAGATGGTATTAACAATCGTGTCTCCATCCAACCACAGTTCGGCAGTTTGGCGATTCCAATCGTCGTATGCAAACTGGACAATGCGGCCATTGCGGTCCAATAGTTGGATTAGATTGCTAACCTCATCGTAGCTGTAGGTTCGAGTTCCCACACCCACGGGTGCGGTCAAAAACGGGTGTGGTCAAAAACAGTTGATAAAAACTGGGTAAAAATTCGACGAAAGCCCAGTTGTTAATTACAGCGCTTCGCACTCGCGTCCAAACAGATTTTTCTCAGACCCTAAATGTACCAAAGGCTCTTTATTCAGTTGTAACAACACCTTTGGAGCGAAGCGCTATAGCTTTTAAGGTGATAAAGATAAGCTAAGTGGTCAGACAAAATTAATTGTGTAAAAAAATGGCTGAAACCTTTACGAGTCAAGATAGGTTATATCCAATCAATTTGGTCCAAGCACTTAAAATCACGCTGGTATTTTTGATTGTCCGGTAAATTGTTGCCAAAAATCAGACCACCAATTATTGGCTTGTAGAATGAGTAAGCTTAACATGGGATTAATATTATCAGGATGCCAAGTAGCTCCAGCAATCTTTAACCTTTTTTGAGGAATATAGCGATGTGCGCTTTCAATTTCTCCAGAACCGATGGGTAAACCTAATTCTATAAATCTATCGTAATTAACGCAATCAGAAAACCGTTGAAGATAATTACACAAACGGGATAAACGAGCTGAACCAAATTCCGTGAGTGTAGTCGAACCTGGTTCCAAATATCTTCTGAGATTTAGCAATAATTGTTGTACTTTTCCCCCATCAATTAGCTTAAGTTGTGCTCGTACCAAATTGTGCTTTTTGCTTCCCGATAGACCTAAGGCTTCAGCCGTTTCATAAAGATGTTGTTTAAGATGGCACCGATCTAAGATAAATTGCAAGTTTTTAAATTGAGATTTCAGTTGGTCGTATAATCCATTCCCACCATCCGCCACTGCGTAGACATTAGAACGTAGCGACATCCCTCCATTTATTGCTGCACTTACTAATAAATTTACTACAACAGGAT
This sequence comes from Prochloron didemni P4-Papua_New_Guinea, assembly GCA_000252485.1. Taxonomy (GTDB): domain Bacteria; phylum Cyanobacteriota; class Cyanobacteriia; order Cyanobacteriales; family Prochloraceae; genus Prochloron; species Prochloron didemni. The sequence continues at coordinate 7,323 of JH610479.1, forward strand.
ATTTAGCCTTCTTGCCACAAAAGTGCGGTTTTCTTTGTTAGAAAGTGGACGGGCTAAACCAACTCTGACTTCACGCCACTCTATTGTTCGCTTTTTTTTCGGCAGTTGTCGTTTTTTTTGTTAACTCTTGAGTTTGAGCTGATTGGAAGATACCCGTGCGAAGATGACAACCATCAAGTTCCACCAAAATGTTTTCGCATCCTGGCCTCACATCAAGGGGTTTATTATACTCCGCTCTTGAACTTTCTAGCCGGGTGCAAACATATTCCTGTGCCAGGGGAGCCATTTTGACTACTGAGCGTCTAATTCGATAGCGATCTATATTCCATCCGTAGTGTTGTTCAAATTGCTTCGCTGCTTGTTGATAAGATTGACGGATTCCTAAATCTACCAAAACTTTTTCTAATGCTAGAGAACGCCCTCCTGAGGTAATATTTAATTGGTTTTTGATTGGACGAGTTCCTTGTTTTGTGTCCCGGTTCCATAGATAAGGGGATTCTACTTCTATTAAACCAAACAGCACAAAATATTTGACGAGTGAGCGACGGTGAACCTTATATCCTTTTTCCAACTCTGAAGTTGTTACAAGGGAACTTAAATGGCTCAAAATCATCGACATTAGTTGCAGGCCAATCAAGCGTAATAGTTTGAAAATTTCCCCATCTAGGTATTGTACCTTATCCGCTAGATTTGATTCTGGAGTGCAAATAGCATTAAACAACAATGAGCAAACTTTTGTGATAACATCTGTGTAATCTTTATTCATGGTAGTGAGCAGTACAATTTTATCTGTATTATACACACTACCATCTTTTCTATCTCGATACAAGTTGAGAGCTTACAACAATATATCTTCCTTACTTGATATTGTATACTATAGCCCAAAGCCCTCGCTTAATTACAGATCTACTCATGCAACTACTTTTGACCACACCCCACCCACAGCAGTTTCCTGGAAGAGGCGGTTGAGATTATCGTAGGTGTAAGTAGTAACGTTGTCTAAGGGGTCTTGAACACTCGCTAAATTTTCCTCGGAATCGTAAGTATAAGTAGTAACAAAGCCTCTCGCATCTGTTTCCGTAGTCAGTAAATCCAGTTCGTTATAAGTATATCTTGTAGCATTGTTGAGATGGTCAGTAATCTTCACCACATTACTGTTGCTGTCATATTCCGTAGTGGTAGTATTTCCCAAGGGAGTAGTAACTGTTATTTCCCGATTCAACTCGTCGTAGGAATAGGTAGTTTGCCGACCCAATTCATCTACAACAGTCAACAGATTATCATTGCCATCGTAGCTATAAGTTACATTGGATACATCAGCATTGACAAACTCTATCAACCGTCCACGCCCGTCAGTGCGAGAAACAGTTTCCCGACCCACAGCATCCGTTACCGTTAGCACCAACAGGTTGTTTTCCGTATCATCTAAATAATCAAACTTAGTGACGAAACCAAGAGGAGTTTTTATCTCAGTGTTCCGATTAATCTTGTCGTATTTATATTCAGTAGTGCGACCCAATTCATCAGTAGAGGTCAGCAAATTACCAACAGCATCGTAGGTAGAGCTAGAACTAGAAGCAACACCATCTATGGCAGGATAAATCACCTCAAGCAAACGATTCCGCACATCATAGGAATAGGTAGTTACTCGTCCCAGCTCATCAGTTTCTTTCGTAACATTACCGACCTTGTCGTATTCTGTTTTGAAACTATTGCCATCAGCATCAATCCGTTCTATTTGGCGATTAATCTCATCGTATTTATAAATAGTTTGATTTCCGCGACGGTCTGAAACACTCGTCAGGTTTTCTACCTCATCGTAGTTATAGGTAGTTTCTTGATTTAGCGCATCGGTTTCCTTTATTAATCGGTCTCTAGCATCGTATGAGTAAATTACAGTGTGACCATTCTCGTTGCTATTCCCGCCATTATTGCTATTCGGGTCATTAACACTCTTTAAATTCCCAACCCCATCATAGGTATAAGTAGTTTTTCCTCCTTCTGCATCGGTTATCTCCACAGAACGGTTAAGTTTATCGTACTTATATTTTGTTTCTCCACCGTTAGAATCTGTTACCTTGGTCTGATTTCCCTCTTCGTCGTAGCTATAAGTAAGAGAACGATTCAGATTATCCAACTCAGATGTTAGACGATTGAGCTGGTCATACCCATACTCCACAGTATAGCCCAGCTCGTCCACAACTTTAACCACATTGCCATTAGCATCGTAATCCGTTTCTACAGTTCGACCTTCAGCGTCAGTAACCCTTATTTCCCGATTCAACTCGTCGTAGGAATAGGTAGTTTGTCGACCCAATTCATCTACAACAGTCAACAGATTATTATTGCCATCGTAGGTATAGGTTGTCGTCGTATCGTCAGCATTAACAAACTCTACTAACCTTTCCCGGCCATCAGTTCGAGATTCAGTAATACGATTCTCCCCATCCGTTACCGTCAACACCAACAGGTTGTTTTCAGTATCGTTAGTATACTCAGTGGTAGTAACCAAATTAGAATCTGCCGTTATTCTAGTTACCTTGGTTTGGCGATTGATGCCATCATATGAGTACTGAGTTTTCTGACCCAGCTCGTTAGATGTCTCAATCACATTGCCCGCCTTATCGTAACTGTAGGTAAAGGTATCCCCTACAGCATTGGTTTCAATCTTTAAGCGATTGAGCTTATCGTAAGCATATTTTGTTTTCCGTAGAAGTTCGTCCGTTTCCTGGACAACATTGCCAACAGCATCATATTCAGTTAAAAATTCCCGCTGCTCCGCGTCAATACGCTTCGTTTGGCGATTGACCTTATCATATTCAAACTTAGTAGTGTTGCCCCTGCGGTCTTTAACACTAGTTAAATTCCCTACCCCATCGTAAGAGTAGAAAGTAGTATTGCCCAAAGAATCAACTTCTGTGGTATCATGAACTAAAACACAATCCAAGATAAGAGTTCTAGGTATATGAGTAATTCATTAACGGTAGTCTTTCCATATAAACATCAGAACACATGGGTATTTGACGATGCTGAAATGGGACTTACAAAAGAACCATTTGTCTTTGGAATACCTCAAATGATTGATCGCATTTCAAAAGATATACCAGAAGCCAACAAAGGTTTTAAACTTATTTTCTCAGCCAAACCATTTCCTAGTTTTCAACAGAGACTAATTTGGGTGAAGGAAGAGTATGAGGGAAACTGGTATAAATCCTCTGAATGGGATTTAGAAGGCTGGCTATGCCCAGCTTTGTTACACTACTTTCAAGAAGCGCCAAAAGAGATATATATAAAGGCAGAAAGCAAGTGCAACGGAAGTACGAGCCAGTTATAGTAGCGCACTACATTTACAATAGATATCTTCAGAAAACGTCATGAAGCCCTTACATACCAAGATTGCAACCCTAGTTTCTGGAGATGTCTGATATAAGATTGCACGAGCGACTATTCATATTTATGGAGGTTCGATACAACCAAACACAATATTACTTAGCTTTTTAAAGCCTATGGATAAAAGTTTTTTGGTTATTGCACATACTGTAGCCTATTTTACGTTTAAGGGAAACATTAGCAGTATATTCATTAGGGCAAACAGTTCAGAGCCAATAGGAGCCCACACTATGATGTCTAAGTTAGTCAGTGATATAAACTCACTTTCTTTGGTACTATTAGATTGATAGGAATCATTAATTTCATTTCTTTTTATATTTACTTTTTTCCCAATAAGATCTAACTCGCCTGATTGTAACTTGCAATCATACAAAGATACGACTTCATTTGTTGTCAGTAAAGTCCAAAGCTCGCTATTCTTAAAGAAAAGCAAAACTGGAATACCTTTGTATTTTGCACAAGATTCAATCACTTCTTTGACTTTTTTAGGAGCATCTGCATACTTCAAGCATCTTTTATCAAATAAGTTGTGTTGCTTGGCACGCCACAGAATCCTGTTCTCGTACCACTTATCTCGTTTTGCGTTTTGGTTCATAGGTCAAAATCAATAATGAAATCTGTACTAAGTGAGTCGCTAAGTCTTACTTTACCTCCTTGAAAAGATCGTCCTTTTGCTGCAAGCCTGGTAAAGGTATTCGCCAGTTTTTCGTTTACGATGAATCCTGACTCTATGCTTACTTTAGTCACACCCTGCTCTCTAAAAACATTGAGAAGTAAATCTATATCATCTTTTCCCAAGGTTTTAGAAAGATCAATTCTTGCAGTGACAGTTTTATTATCTGGAGAGAGATTAATGCTACTTGGATCTATTCCTAATCGATCTATAGCATCCAGAACATTATCATCTAATAAGCTATTGTTCAGTGCATCCCACATATTTGAACCACCTCCAACTCCATCGGTAGATGCGGCAAAACGATCA
>JH610480.1 GCA_000252485.1 Prochloron didemni P4-Papua_New_Guinea
AGGATCCACATAAATAGTAGGACTATTACCCACATAGCGATAAAGATTAACATCCCCCGCCTCAAACCCCAGCCGGTCAACAGACACGAAAGTACCAGTGACAAAATCGTAATACCTTGTGCGATTGAATCCCAAACCAGTCTCAGAATCAAAATCCCGACCAGTAAACCCATACCGCACATCCACACCGGGATTAGTCTCAGAAGTAATACCACCAAAACTATCGTAGATAATCCGATTAATTACTTCCCCAGCAGAGTCCAGAATATACTCCACCGAATTCAGATGATTAGTCAGAGCAAACTCCACCCCTTCACCAGCAGTTTCCTCCGCCAGAACCCAATCAATACCAGGACCGTAGAAATAACGCTGATTAACCTCAGTCAAAGCAGAATCAGATTCACCCGCTCCCAACACCAAAAGAATAGAATCATCGTTATAGACAAACCCTTCTATCAACTCATAGATTCCATCCCCATTGGAATCCACCAACTTAGTCAGACGGCGGTCAAAAGCATCATATTGATACTGAGAACGAGAAAGAACCTCCCCTAACTCATTACTCTCAGACACCTCCACCAGACGATTGCGCCAATCCCACTCATAGTCAGTCACTACCCCAGTAGCAAGTTCAACCCGTTGAATGCGATTCCCCTCAGCATCATATTCATAGGAATAAACACCATCATTCAACAAGCGGTTGTGGGGTCCAATCTCATTGCCCAACCGATTGCCCGTCTCATCATAGTCATAGCTCTCATCCTCCTGGAAATCAGAACTAGCCGAAGTTAATTGGTCCGTACCGTCATAGGAAAAACTACTCTCACCATTCGGACCAGTAATAGTTGTGATGCGATTAACCTCATCAAACTCATAGCCATAAGCCAAAACCTCCCCAACTGCTGTAGTGTGAGTCCTAGTTAGAGGACGGCCATCCAGGTCAAAAGTTTGAGCAGTACTGAAAGCATTCAGCACCTCCAGTTGTTCCAATTGCCCAGCATCATCATAGGTAACAACAGCAGTTTTAGGAATAACCCCATTCCCAGTCTGGGAAATACTAATAACTCGGTCTCGGGCATCATAGGTATAAGTTTCAGTGGATAACTGAATTGAGCCAACCGTATCAGTAACAGTCAACACATTGCCCACACCATCATAGGTGTAGTCCAACACCACCCCATTCGTAAAGCCAAAAGTATCTCGGATTTCCTTAGTTAAACGGCCATCGTTATCATATTCATAAGAGTACTTAGCTATGGAATCAGACACCTCAACTAGCTGAGAAGCTGCATCATAGTCATAAGCGACGGTATTAACAATCGTCTCCCCATCCAACCACAGTTCGGCAGTTTGGCGATTCCAATCGTCGTATGCAAACTGGACAATGCGGCCATTGCGGTCCAATAGTTGGATTAGATTGCTAACCTCATCGTAGCTGTAGGTTCTCGTCCCTACACCCACAGCGGTTTCCTGGAAGAGGCGGTTGAGATTATCGTAGGTGTAAGTAGTAACGTTGTCTAAGGGGTCTTGAACACTCGCTAGATTTTCCTCTTCATCATAGGTATAGGTAGTAACAAAGCCTCTCGCATCTGTTTCCGTAGTCAGTAAATCCAGTTCGTTATAAGTATATCTTGTAGCATTGTTGAGATGGTCAGTAATCTTCACCACATTACTGTTGCTGTCATATTCCGTAGTGGTAGTATTTCCCAAGGGAGTAGTAACTGTTATTTCCCGATTTAATAAATCGTAGGAATAGGTAGTTTTCCGACCCAATTCATCCACAACAGTCAACAGATTATCATTGCCATCGTAGCTATAGGTTACAGTCGTACCATCAGCATTAACAAATTCTACCAACCTCCCGAGTCCATCAGTTCTCGAAACAGTTTCCCGACCCACAGCATCCGTTACCGTCAACACCAACAGATTGTTTTCCGTATCATCGGAATACTCAAACTTAGTAATAAAACCAAGAGGAGTTTTTATCTCAGTGTTCCGATTAATCTTGTCGTATTTATATTCAGTAACGCGACCCAATTCATCAGTAGAGGTCAGCAAATTACCCACTGCATCGTAGGTAGAACTAGAACTAGAAACCACCCCATCTATAGCGGGATAAGTCACCTCAAGTAACCGGTCCAACAAGTCATATTTATAGGTAGTGACCCGTCCCAGCTCATCAGTTTCTTCAATAACATTATTGACCCGGTCATACTCAGTCAAGAAAGTCTCATTATTAGCGTCAGTTCGTTTAATCAGGCGGTCAATATCATCGTAATCGTACTTAGTAACATTACCTCGCCGGTCCGTAACAGTTTTTAAATTACCAACCCCATCATAGGTATAGCTAGTCTCTTCATCTTTAGCATCCACCTCCTTGGACAAGCGATTCAGGTCATCATAGAAATAAGTGACAGTGTGGCCATTCCCATTAGTTTTCCAATCATCATCATTATTACTATTGGGGTCTTTCACA
>JH610481.1 GCA_000252485.1 Prochloron didemni P4-Papua_New_Guinea
ACTATTCCCGGTTTCTGCGTAAGTCCTGTGTGTCTTAGTCTAGCTATATCAAAAAAAGTCTCCCTACCACCAGATAACTGATCTGAGATCATCTGTGTTGATTGTGGGGTAGGGGAACTGCCTGTGGTTTGATCTACAGTTAAAACTGGCAAAATCCCAGGGACTTGTGGTGGGCAGTGCCGCACCCTACTAATTTAATCACAACAAACAACAAACAACAAACAACAAACAACCAACAACTACCAATTTTCAATTTGCCTCACAGCAGTCAAGGCAGAATAACTCACCCCAGCAGTACCTTCCCCAGGATGAGTGGAATCTCCCACCAACCACAGACCGGAGACGGGAGTGCGAGTAGCAAAGCCAAAAGGACCGAAAGTGCTTACCCTTTGACCGATACCCCCCACAATACCCTTTTCCCTCCCGGTAAATCGAGCAAATGTTCTGGGAGTAGCGGCTTCCTGATAAATAATCGTCTCCTCTGTCAAATGGAAATATTCAGCCAAACGAGCGATCGCCTCTCTTGTATATTTCTGCTTCAACTCCTCATAATCCTCCTTCGTCCCTCTCCACCAAATCTGGGTATCCGTAAAGCAAGAAGCAATGATCGTCCCTTGACCCAAAGGCGCTCTCCCATCTCCTTCTTTACTGACGGAGACGAATAAAGAATTATTTTCCCCAATGGGTCCCTTGTCGTCGTAGAGAAATTGCAAATGAGGAGGACATCCAGCAGGAATAGCCTTCCTATCCACCCCAAGATAAACTACAAAAGCCCCAGAAGCTGGAGGTAATTTATCCACCCGACGCTGATAACCCCACATCCGCAAGTTCTGAGGTTCTAACATAGTCACCAAATTCTGCGCGGTCACGTTCCCTACTACTCCATCCGCAGCTACAGTGAAAACTGAGTCCTTTTGCCCTTTCTTTACCTTTACCCCGATCACTCCCCCGGACTCAGTGAGAATTTTCTCTACCCTATGTCCCATGCACAACTTGCCCCCATATTTAGTCAACCCTTCCACCAGGCGATCACTCAAAACCTGCATACTCCCCTGCAAATGAAATAATCCCTGGGGTTCCTGAGAAACAGCCAAGGCAGTGGCTCCATATAACAGAGCAGTTTCATCTGCATCCACTTGGGAATACAATTTTAACTGTAAGTCCAAAAACTGCCGCAAACGCTTGTCCTCACCAACCCCACATAGGCGCAAACCATCTCCCACCGTCATCAAGGTAAAAGGCACGGTTATGAGAGTATCCAGCCGCAGGGCAGCGCCCAACTGCCACAAATCCCATAAATTGCGAGGAGGCAAAACCGGGTCTCGCCCTTGGAACTGCCAACTAGCGCGAAATAGAACAGCCATTAACTGCCAAAACCCTTCGCTACCAGGAAATTGCCTTTTCCTCTCTGCTTCCCACTTAAGGCGATCGCGCCACAGGTTAATAGGTACTGACTCTCCTGGTAAAAACACAGCGCAAGCAGGATCGCAGTAAGTTGCTTGAGGAACTTCTACCCCGAGTTCCTCAAAAATACGATGATGAATGCCTCCCGGTTCCAAACCAGCCACCTGGGTAGCCCCAACATCAAAAGTAAAGCCCCGACGCTGGAAAGTAGAAGCGCAGCCTCCCGGTACGATCGCCTGGTCGAACACCTGCACCGAATAGCCCCGACGGGCCAATAATGCTCCTGCAGTCAATCCCCCAATACCCGCGCCGATGACAACAATCTGTTTTCCTCTCTTGCTACCCATGGAGAATCCCTTTACATTGCTTTATATTCCTTAATATTAATTAATTGTACCGACAAAAGTGAGACAAAGAGCAAGGAGTGATAGGGAATAAGTCAGATAATGAGAATATTCGTTAATGATTTAACATTTTGATATACACTGAAAAACGAGAATAAATTGAGGAATAGTTGATAATTGATGACGTGAACAACCTATATATAATTGACCAAATACAATCCCAACACCATTCTCTAGTAGGAGAAGAAATTGTTACTTTAAGCAAGCTTTTACGGCAACACTATCCTATTATACCTAGTTTAGTCATTGATGCTTCTTATTTTAGCAGGTTTCTGGAAAATATTAATAATTCGGAATCTTTACTAGCGGATTTTCCTCATTCCTCATTCCATGTCAATACAAATAACTACAAAACTTTACAATTATTAGCCAAAAAAGCTCGTCAAGAAATTATCGCTGCCCCTTTTCCCCAGGACTGGACAGAAAAGATTTTTCAAACTGCCCAACAATTAAATTCAACTAGTCTTAGTTTACGTCCTTCAATTTCTTATAAAGGAGAAAATAAGAGAGAATTAGCATTACAAATAACGAATTTGTTTGAACCTCAAGTTTGCAATTGTACCGGAGAATCTCTTGCCCTAGGGGTAAAACAAACTTGGGCAGAATTATTTAGGGCCAGAAGTTTATTTTATTGTCAGTGTCAAGGTATTGAACTAGAAAAAATAAACTTGGCCATTTTAATCCAACCCTTATTAGAAACTTACGCCTCTGGAACGGTTGAAATCACTTCAGAAAAGTTTATCATTGAATCAACCTGGGGATTAGAAATGGCACTTCTCAAAGGGGAAGTCCAACCAGATCGCTATGAAGTAGATAGAGAAACTGGCCAAGTAAAAACCTATAAATTAGGAAATAAAGTCAAAGCTTATAGTTCCAATATAATTACAATAGGTACAGATATTATCAATGAAAATTGTCTACTTGCTTATTTACTCCAGGAAAAAGAACAAAGGTCATTGTCTTTGGATAATAAAGCCATAGTTAAACTCATTGAACTATTACAAAACCTAACAGCAGAAGGAGAATATAAGAATTGCCGATGGACTTTAAGCAAATCATCCAAGTTTGGTCTCACACAGAGACACAGTTCATCTTCCCTCACTCCAGGCAGAAAAAAGGAGAAAGAAAAAGATAGTACAAAAAACCAACAACCAACAACCAACACTTCGACTACCCTTCGACTACCCTTCGACTTCGCTCAGGGCAAGCGCTCAGGGCAAGCGCTCAGTGCAGGCAACCAACAACAATTTTATATTACTCAAATTAGTCCAGCGGAAAAACATCGAAATACTGCTATTCACCAAAAGTCCGAAACAATCAAACCTTTATTAAAAGGTCATGGTGCATCTCCTGGAATAGCGATCGCCCTAGTACAAGTAATCTCAGGAATAGATCGTCATTTACAATCAATTCCCAATGATAGAATCTTAGTAACCAAAAGTATAACCCTTGATTGGTTACCTTTACTCAGGAAAGCCGCAGCAGTAGTAACAGAAATAGGGGGAATGACTAGCCACGTAGCAATTATAGCCAGAGAATTAGGCATTCCCGCAATTGTAGGTGCTGAAGATGCAACCCAATTACTCAAAACTGGAGCAAGAATTTTAATTGATGGTGACAAAGGGGAAATATACCCTCACAACAAAAATAATAATCTCACAAACCCTTCAAAACCCTTCTCTCATACCCCTCCTAATACTTCATTTTCTATTACTGATTATCCCATTGCCACCAAACTGTTAGTCAGTGTTAGTCAACCCAGTTCTATAGCCAAAGCTGCAGCTTTACCGGTAGATGGAGTGGGATTGCTTCGTTGTGAATTAATGCTTTTAGAACTGTTTTCATCTCATTCTCCAGCATACTGGCTCCAAGAGTCCAATAAATCCCTCTTGCTGGCTAAACTAACTGAATCTATTACTGAATTTGCTGCTGGTTTTTACCCTCGACTCGTATTTTATCGCTCTCTAGATTGGCGCTGGCAAGACCTAAATTTTAATGCTTCAGCACCATTAGATCGCGGTTCGGCTTCCCTCACCGCCCGCGAGCATTTTTTGGGATACCGAGGAACTTATAACTATCTCTTAGACTCTACTTTTTTCGATTTAGAATTACAAGCATTGAAAGAAGTAAGAGGGAAAGGCTATAACAATCTTAATTTAATTTTACCCTTTGTGCGGAGTTTAGAAGAGTTTACTTTCTGCCGCAGTCGAGTAGAACAAATCGGTCTAAACAGACAAGAATCTTTCCAGCTTTGGATTGCCGCTGAAGTACCTTCAGTTATATTTTTATTACCAGAATACGTCCGGGCTGGAGTGGAAGGAATCGCTATTAGTACTAACGATTTAAGCCAGTTAATCTTAGGCATTGACCGAGAACTAACCTTTCTTTATGGGGGATTAAAGGAGCTACATCCTGCTTTACTAAAAGCTATACAACAGTTGATTTCCATGGCTAAAAGTGCAGGAATACCCTGTTCCATTTGCGGTCAAGCACCAGTAATCTATCCGGACTTAATCGACAAATTAGTGCAATGGGGAATTACTTCTATTTCCGTAGAACCGGAAGCTGTAGGGAAAACTTATAAGGCGATCGCTCGTGCGGAAAAACGCTTGCTCTTAGAAAGATCTATAGCAGTTGACAGTTGATAGCTCCCGACCGTCGAATTCAAAATTCAAAATTCAAAATTCAAAATGTTTGAATTGACGAATGTCTCCGCAAAAAATGTCAGAAACTAGACTCGCCTTGTTATATGAAATCTGAAAATGTTTGCTACAGATATAATAGTATTTATAAATAATTATACAAGCTTTAACGTTGGCTCCCCCCACCCGACCGAAGGGAGGGGTGGAAAGTCCCCCTTTGATCGGGGGATTTAGGGGGATAATCATAGGTTCTTTACTTCTAGTTGACTTTGAATCAACCATCGATCGTTCTGACGCACTAATTGATACTTGACTTCCAATTGGTCATCATAAGAATCGGCTTTACTCAGTTTTCCACTTTCATATTTGTTCGCTTTTTCTCTAACTTTGACTGTAACAATAGCCCTATTCTCTCCAGTGTTCTCCAAAGATATAAAAGTCACCTCATGTTCTAATTCCCAATAATCATCTTTCTGTTTCAACCTTTCTGCACTATTCAGCTTTTGGGAAAGTATAGGTTCAGCCAAGACTATTTTCAATTCTTCCATTTCATATCTACTTCCCCAAGCCTTAGACTTAGCAGAAAGCCAACCTTCCACAGCCTTTTGAGCTTCTTCTTTACTCAGATTTTTAAGCTTATTAATAGGAATAACTAAAGCAGGTTGGTTTAATTGGATAAAAAGTTCCTCCTCCTCTGAACTAACAATCTCGTCTGGTTTTCCCCGCAATAATTTTGAAACCACAAAACCGAAAGTACCTGCAGCGAAAATAACTATTATTACTAAAAAAAGGAGAGATTTCAAGCTAGGAATCTTAGCTTTAATACGACGAACTTTAATCCCTGGACGTTGACTTTTCCTTTGAAAAACTTGGCTAACTTGGCTGGAAACAGAAGAACTGGAATGCTTTTTGCTTGCGGTGAGCGGAGTCGAACTGCCCCTGAGATTTTGAATTACTTTATCACTTTCTCCGAACAACTGGCCCATTAATTCCAAGGGAGAGAGAGATTTCTCCTTCTGAAGAGCTTTTTTGTCAGCAGGTTTTGGTCTTGGTTTAGTAATAGTTGCTGTTGCCCCAGCCTTAGCACTCCCGGACTCCTGCCCCACCGACTCAAGATTAACTGTATAAGTATTTTGATTGTCGGACAATATTGGCTCAGTGCTTAGGGGCGACCAGGCCCCTGCCCCTGAATCCTTGACTGAGTTAGTAACTATCTTCTTCTCAGTATCCGCGAACTGTAGGTTAGCACCAACTTCCTCTTGCCTTGGGTTCACTCTCACTGAGCTCTGTCCTAGGCTGTGGGCCCCTACATCTGATGGATAAGGACTAACCTCATTCTGCCCTGACAGATTTTCTAAATAAGCTTGTACTTGCTTTTCGGCAAAATATTCTTTTAAAGAGACTGGATTATTCTGCAAATCCCGAAAATGAGATAAAACTTCATGGAGCAACCAATCTTCCCCATAAAGACACAATCCTGGCAATAAATCTGGTTCTCCCTCAGAATGCTTTCTAATACTGGCCAGTTCCTCATACTCTTGAGAGAGTTCTACAGCCCGATTCGCCTCTTCTGTTTGACCTAAGAGCAAAGCACAAATAGCCTGTTCCAAATGTACGTCTTGACGTTGAGCCAACTGCAGTAGCATTTCTTTTGCCTGAAGGATTAAAGCAGGCTTTTTTTCAGCAAATCCCCTGCCAATCAAAGTAGAAACTGCTAAATAAGTAGCCACTGCCGAAGGACGGCGAGCCTCTGCTTCAAATAATCCTTGCTGTTCCGAGGCAGTTAAATAGCTGCGCAACTGTTGAATAAAGCGGAGAAAATTATCGATATTTAATCCCGACTGGTCATTACCCTGTCCGTCGATTCCGCCCCTTTCTTGCAACATCTCTTGCAATAATTGCAAGCCTTTAGTACGCCGGTCAACTTCCTCCAGGGGTAATGCCAGCAATTCCAAAATGCGGTAGGGTCGTAATTTATAGAGGTCTGCTTGGATTTCCCGCCTCAGTCCTGGGAACAACCCGAATCGCAACAGTAAATCTTGCCCTGTTTGTCCGGAAACAGCAGCATTTTCATATTGACCCTGCTGCCATTGTTCTCGACCCAACTCCAAACAAGTAAAAGAAATGGTTAAAACCAGATCTTCTCTCAAAAATCCCTGGTTTTCCTCGCCGCTTGTGGCGACAGTCATGGTATAATTAGAATCTAGGTAAGGATGAGCTAGCCTCAGCACTAGTTCGTACTCTCCTAGTTCCTGGAGAATGAGCAAAGCTCCCATTAACTGTTCTTGGGGGATTTCTAAACTAGGAATAGCGTCCATCTCTTCTAGCCCCGACCCTGGGGCGACCCATTGAGATAATTGCTCGTTGTATGCAGCCCGAGTTTCTGGGTTAGAAAGCACCTGATAAGCCAGTTCCAGCAATTGTTTGCGAGCATCCAGTGCTGCCGAGCTATACTCTTGCTCGGGCAATTGTAAAGAGCGATCGCGATAAGCTTGACTTAGCTGTCCATCTGTTGCCTCAATGGGCACACCTAAAATTCGGTAATAATCGAGAGGAATTCGCACAGTTTACTTCCCCAGAGCAGTTACCCTGCACTTTATACTTTAAAATATTGAAAATGCTTATAGATTTTATTCTAATTAACTAATAGGATTCTATGAGCAAGTTTCTAGTCTAGTAATATTACCCAATAATATCTAAAAATGCCAGTTTAATTTTAAACTATTTGAACGGTTGAGAGTTTAGTATTACTAACTAAATAAGACCGCGAAAACAAGTATATTACTGGTGTTGTTAACAATACAAATTATATGGTTGCCGAACGTACTGTACCTGAATTCAACGCTGCTGCTGTAGAGATCTCGAAAGAGGAGGGATTGGTTTTATACAAAGACATGGTTCTGGGCCGCTCGTTTGAAGACAAGTGTGCTGAAATGTATTATCGGGGCAAAATGTTTGGTTTTGTCCATCTGTACAACGGTCAAGAAGCAGTTTCAACTGGAGTCATTAAAGCCCTCCGCACTGGAGAAGATTACGTCTGCAGTACCTATCGAGATCACGTCCATGCCCTGAGTAGTGGGGTTCCCCCAAGGGAAGTGATGGCAGAGTTGTTTGGCAAAGCCACTGGTTGCAGTAAAGGGCGGGGCGGTTCCATGCACATGTTTTCTGCCGAACACGGTCTCTTGGGAGGATATGCTTTTGTTGCAGAAGGTATTCCCGTGGCAACGGGAGCCGCTTTCCAAACTAAGTATCGACGAGATGCTCTAGGAGATAAAAGTGCTGACCAAGTTACTACTTGCTTTTTCGGCGACGGAGCCAGTAACAATGGTCAATTTTTTGAATGCTTGAATATGGCTGCCCTCTGGAAACTGCCTATTATTTATGTGGTAGAGAATAATAAATGGGCCATTGGCATGGCTCATGATCGCGCCACTTCCCAACCAGAAATTTACAAAAAAGCCAGCGTTTTTAATATGGTGGGAGTAGAAGTAGATGGTATGGACGTACTAGCAGTGCGCGCTGTTGCTGAAGAGGCCATCGCTCGGGCAAGGGCTGGGGAAGGTCCCACTCTGATTGAAGCTCTCACCTATCGTTTCCGAGGTCATTCCCTAGCGGATCCAGACGAACTGCGCTCTCAAGAAGAGAAAGAATTCTGGAACGCTCGGGACCCAATTAAAAAATTAGCCACTTATCTGTTGGAAAAGAACTTAGTGGAGCAAAAAGAACTGGACGCAATTAACCTGGAGATTCAAGGTTTAATTGAGGATGGGGTTAAATTTGCAGAAACAAGCCCAGAACCAGATCCCAGCGAACTATATCGCTTTGTTTTTGCTGAAGATTAATTAATTTGGTTGTTGGTTATTTGTTGTTGGTTATTTGTTGCCTGCACGCTCGCGCTTGCCCTGAGCGCTTGCCCTGACCGCGTAGCCGTTGGGCAGTGACCGGGTCGTCGAAGGGCAGTGGCCGCTCCTCGAAGGGTAGTCGAAGGGTAGCCGAAGTGTTGGTTTTCTTTTGAGATCCATGTCCTTTTCCCTGCGCGATCACGCAGTGGCAGGCTCCGCCTGATCGCAGGGCAGTTAATAAATATTTGGAGCAAACAAACAATTCAAGATTGTTGTTCTATAGCGCTTCGCTCCTAAAGTGTCGTTGCATGCTACATTTTACGACAAAAGTACTGCATCTGCTGTATCACCTTTGTATAAAGCGTGCATGAGCATGTTTCTGATGAACCTCTTAATTGTTCATTGTTAATTGTTAATTGCTCATTGTTCTAACTCTGATTTCATGCGTTCCAGAGTCATGTTCATCTGGTCGAACATTTGCTGGGGGGTCATGCCAAATTGGGAAAGCTGGGTCTTGAGTTGCTGCACGGTCATTTGAGCCATGAAATCGGAGGAAAGCTCGAAGCGCTTCATAAAAATACGATAGCGCTCCATCAAATCTTCCATTTGCTGGATAAAAATTTTTTTGCCCTCCCGATCAAATTTCCCGTACTCCCCCCCCAGTTGAATCAGAGATTGATAGTCTTCAAACAACTGTTTAGCTTCTTGCTGTACTATTTCCGAGTCAAAAAATCCCATTATTATTCTCTTTGATTATCTAGGCAATCTTTGATTTCATTTTAAGCTAGACCGAAGAAGTGGAAAAGTATAGTTTTCCGTAATGAAACAGAATTTTTAATCGAGATCCGTTAAAGTGAATGGGAGATATTTTCCTCGATTTTCTGATTTGAGAGGGGATCCCTCTTCATATTGCTCTTACAAAAGCTCTTACTTATGCCGAAAAATCGAACCATTGCCGTCCTACTAGCCAGCTTAGGAATAGTAAAGCCGCCCCTAGCTGGATTGCACAAGTTTTATTTGGGACAGCCTTTATGGGGTGTTCTCTATCTGATTTTGTGGTTTACCCCCATGCCTAAAATTGCTTGCGTTGCTTGCGCGATCGAGGTTATTTGGTATCTGGTACAAAACCCAGATGATTTCCATAGCCGCTTTAATCTGGAAGCAACAAAGCCACAACCATCACAATCTATAGCAGAATCGGATATGGATCCAGAGCGAGTTGGTGCAATGATTCATGCTTTGCGAGAACTAGACCAACTCAGGGCTGATGGATTAATGTCAGAATACGAGTTCGAGCAAAAACGCCGTCAGCTAATCGATAACATGGCGTAAAATGCTTGAAATCATCATGAACTGGTTATCTAAACTAACAAGACGTAATAAGGCACTTCCACTTTCACCTAATTTGCTGCGACAAAAACTGCTGACAGATCCCTATTATCGACTTACTAACCTAACAGAAGTTGCTCTAGCAGCGGAATTAGGTCTCAAAATCGATGTCAATCAAGCTAGCGTTGATGATTGGCTGAGACTACCGGGTATTTCTATCCACCAAGCCCGTCTTCTGGTAGAACTAGCTCAGACGGGAGTTCAATTTTTATGTCTTGAAGACCTTGCTGCTGCTCTCAGTTTATCTATTGCAAGACTCAAACCTTTAGAGCCAATTTTAGATTTTTATTACTACCACCCGGCAAGTTTGTCAACTCCTCAGCGGCTCAATCCCAATACTGCTTCCGTAGAACAATTGGCAAGTATTCCCGCTCTCAACAGACCTTTAGCGGAAAGGATCGTGGCAAATAGACAGCAAAATGGTACTTATAGCAATTTAATCGATTTACAGCGCCGTCTGGCTCTCGACGGTGAGATAATTTCTCAATTAATGTATTATCTAAGTTTTTAATCAAGACAATTTCAACAATGAACAATGAACAATGAACAATAAACAATAAATTGATTTCATATTAGACGCTTTGTTAGATGGTTTATACTTCTAGAGTTTAGACTCTAGCGGATTTCGCCAGGAACGAGCCGCACTTTTATACTACATGATTGTCATACATATTGAAGTGCGGAATGTGGGATTCTATATTCACCACTCAGAAGCTGAAGAACTCCACAAGATTCTTTCCTCATATTGCTTGATGAGAGTTCGGCAGCCCAGAGGGCTACCCCACAGGGGTTATATTAAATAGGGTTTGCTGATTAACCAGAAAAGCTATGCCTAATAAGGGTTTCAAGGTTTTTTCTCCAGCGTCTTGTGCAAGGTTATCCCATCCAGAGACTCAAAACCCTTGCATTTTACTGGGGTTACCAATTTTACTCGGCGATCGCTGTGATGAAAAGCTGTGTCGCAGAAGTATTATTCGCTCTGACCCAGCATGTAAGTGGAGAACCATGTGTTGCTTCCCAACACAATTAGGACTTACGCAAATAGCCCTAGAAACCGGGTTTCTGACCTGGAGCAAACGGCTCAAATTAAGATTTTTCGTAGAGAAACCCGGTTTCTGCGTAAGTACTAACAATAAACAATTATCAATTAATTGTATAATAGTTGATAATTGATTATTAATTCTTAATTGTTTATTCAAGTGCAGTTTGACGTTATTACTCTGTTTCCCGATTTTTTCACTTCTCCTCTCCAATGCAGTTTACTGGGGAAGGCGTTGGCCAACAATATTGCTACTGTAAATCTCGTCAACCCTCGAGATTTTACCCTAGATAAGCATCACCGAGTGGATGATGAACCCTATGGCGGTGGTGTGGGCATGTTGCTAAAGCCAGAACCAATTTTTGCGGCAGTTGAATCTTTGGCAGTTTTGCCCAGAAGAGAAATTATTTTACTTACTCCCCAAGGTGAAACTTTGACTCAGCCTCTGCTGCGAGAATTAGCTGGCAATTACGACCAATTAGTGTTAATCTGTGGTCATTATGAAGGAGTAGACGAGCGAGTGAGGTACTTGGCCACTAGGGAAGTATCTTTGGGAGATTTTGTCTTAACTTGTGGAGAAATTCCCGCCTTGACTGTAATTAATGGAGTGGTGCGATTATTACCGGGAACAGTGGGCAAAGTAGAGTCTTTAAAGGCAGAGAGTTTTGAGTTAGGATTGTTAGATTATCCCCAGTATACCAGACCGGCTCGCTTTCGTAATTGGGATGTGCCGGAAGTACTGCGTTCTGGAAATCACGGGGAAATCCAGCGGTGGAGAAGAGAAGAACAAATCAAAAGAACGCGATCGCGCCGTCGGGATCTTTGGGAACAATGGCAATCTCAAGTTGACAGTTGACAGTTGACAGTTGATAATTAAAAATAGATTATAATAATGAAACTCTTGATTGTTAATTGTTAATTGTTAATTGTTAATTGTAATGCTACATTCACTTTTAAGTAGATTCAGCGGCGGACTTGTAGGTCAGCTGATTGGGGAATCAGTTCTCAGCAATGACCGGCAACCAAACAGTAATTTAGCACAAGCGTTGAAGCTAAATCAATCCATTACAGAAAGCTTGATTAACTATGGCAAGATAGACTGGGACAACATCTGTATTGATGAAGAAATTATTAGAGATTGGCAGGATAATGTCAATAGCGGGGAAGCAGCTATAGCTACTTTTCCCATTGCCCTATTCTTTCATGAAAGTCCTGATATATTGGCAGAAGTGCTGGAAGAAGCAGGAGAAATTTTGCCCAATCCAGAAGTGCGATCGCATGTATTGTTGTGGTTGAATATCATCGCCCTGGCCCTACGAGAACAACTACTAGATGTGAACAAACTAATTCCGCAAATTCTGAACCAAAAAATAGGGGAAACAAGTGCTTTACAACCGCAACTGGAAGAAGTGCAAATATTGCTTAAATCCCCTAGGGGTTTGCAGCAAGTTGTCACCCATTTATCTCGCCAATACAAATGGTCGGGAATTACCATTGCTTTAGCTGTTTATTGTTTTAGTTGTACGCCAGAAGATTTTCGCCTTTGTGTCCTTCGTGCTATGAGGATTGGGGGGCCCAAAGCAGGCACTATTGTTGCTCTTACTGGGGCGTTAGCGGGGGTATATAATGGTATTAGTGCCATTCCCGTTACCTGGGGACTGAAAACTAAGAAAGAAGCAATGACCAATAATGTTAGCGAACAAGTAGAAAAGCTTTTTGCAGTTTGGGCTGGAGTTTACGACCCCCACCATCTTAGATTACCTCCAACTGTTGCTGTGGCATCCCCCATGGTTATCCAACCGCGATCAATGGAAATTACCTAGAAGAATAAACAATTTTCGATAAACTGTAAATTGTTGGTGTTGTTGTAATATTTGCTGATATTTCCTTCAACTATTAGGTTATAACTAAGTAGGAAGATTCCTAAAAATACCTGAAAAAAGGCAATAGCCCTCACACAATGAAAACCTTTCATTTATTGATTAAGCAACTGGAGCAATGGGGACGGCAATGCCGAAAGCTCGGTCTTTTTTCTCCAAGGAGGACAAAACCACCTAGAAAAGATGGAAAAGCACAATTTTCCCCCAGTCTTTGTTCTTCAAGAAGGTCTAAGGGAAAACTTCATCCTCTGGTGACTTTGACCTTAGTAATCGTGGTTTTGACTGTTGTAGTGGGCGATCGCTTTTATGATCGACCTGAATTAAAAGAAGGAACCGTGTCTGGGGAGAAGATTTATGCTCCTGAAGATGGAGAGTTTATCGATTGGCAAACTACCCAAGAAAGGCGGGATCGCATCCGCAGAGGAACAGTACCAATTATCAAGCAGGATAGCACCATTACAGAACAGATCGAAGGAGAAGTAGTTGGATTTCTCGAGCAGGTAGAACAAGTACGGCAAATAGCTGGTTCTTTTCCTTTTCTCAATGGCAATATAATCTCTGTTTCAACTCAGAAATATTTGCGTCAATCTTCCGACTCCTCTTGGCAAACTATTCTAACAGCAGTAGAGAATGAAAGTTATAATGGCCTGTCAGAAGTAGAACCAGAACAAGTGGATTTTGCCCTGCAACAAGCTATTGCAGAACTACTTATTTATCGTCAGCAAGTCCCTGAGCAGACATTTAGGGAGGCGATGACCACAATTAATCTTGCCCGCCAAAATTATAGTTTAGCCCAACAAGAGCTGTTGCCAGAGCAAGGTACTAAAGCATATAGAGATAAAATTGCTTTCCTAGAGCTAGAAGCAGAAGTTTGGCAGGAAACAAAAAAAGCAATTGAACAAGCATTGGAGAGGATATTAGTTCAAGGGATTCCTGAGGGTTTAACCTCAGAGGCCATTTCCCAAATAGGGTCGGTACAGCTACAATACGATGTGCCCCCAGAAACTAAATCTCTGGCACTGGATTTACTCACGGGAGTTTTGCGACCCAATCTCACTGAAGATTGGATGGCAATGAGATTGCGTGCAGAACAAGCGGCAGAAAAAGTAGAAGATACCGTTGTCAGCATTAAGAAAGGAGAACTAATTGTTGATAAAGGAGAAAAAATTAGTCGGGAAGACTTCGTCCTCCTAGATAATTTTGGCTTGAGTCGCCGGGGAATTAATTGGCAGGGTTTGGGTTTATCCGTAATTGTGGTGGGAACTGTGGTGGGAGTTTTTGGCCTGATAGTTTGGCGAGGACACCGACCCATGCGCTTGCGAGACCAGATTTTACTCTGTTTGTTGAGTGCCAGTGCGCCTCTGTTAGTGGTGTTTCAGATTCCTTATACTAACCTGTCTGCCATCGGTTTGTTGAGTAGCAGCTTTTACGGTCCGATTTTAGCTCTAGTTCAAGTTAGTTTCGTGAGCGGTTTGGTATTGTTTACCAGCGAAACTCCAAGTTGGGAATATTTGCTGGCGGGTATAGCTGGATCTATAGTAGCCGCATTAATTGCCGGAAGACTGCGATCGCGAGAGGAGTTAGCCTTACTAGGAGCGGGAGTGGGGTTGGTCCAAGGACTAGTTTATTTAATTGTTTACTTGTTTGTCAGTCCTGGAGCGAGATGGTGGAATGTATTGCTACCTTCTATGGCTGCTTGTAGTTTATCAGGAGTGGTTTGGAGTATCGTAGCCTTGGGTATATCCCCTTATTTGGAAAGGCTTTTCGATTTAGTTACTCCCATTCGTTTAGCGGAATTATCCAATCCCAATCGTCCCCTATTGAAAAAGCTGGCTACGGAAGCTCCCGGTACGTTCCAACATACCATGTTTGTTGCTTCTCTAGCGGAAGCTGCAGCGCGAGAATTGCACTGCAATGTGGAATTAGTGCGGGCAGGTACTCTTTATCATGATATTGGCAAGATGCACGACCCCAAGGGATTTATCGAAAATCAAATGGGCGGACCCAACAAACATGATCAGATTGATGACCCTTGGCAGAGTGTAGATATTATTAAAAAACACGTTAGCGAAGGGTTAGTTCTAGCTCGCAAACATGGCTTACCCCAAGCCATTAGAGATTTTATTCCCGAACATCAGGGAAAGATGTTAATTTCCTATTTTTATTTCCAGGCCAAGGAGAGAGCAGCAAAGGAAAACAAGCAAGTATTGGAGTCTGATTTTCGCTATGATGGTCCCATTCCTCAGTCAAGAGAAACTGGTATGGTGATGCTGGCTGATGGTTGTGAGGCAGCTTTGCGCTCTCTTAAGGATGCTAGTCCAGAACAAGCTTTGATAATGGTGGAGAAAATTTTCAAGGCTCGGTGGCGGGAAAATGAGTTAGTAGATAGCGGTTTGAAGAAAAAGGAATTAAAGACTATTGCTCGGATTTTCGTCCAAGTTTGGCAACAATACAATCACAAACGAATTGCTTATCCTAAAGCAGCTTTAGAACCTCAGAAGAATGCTTCATCAATTAATAATTAAGAATTTTTAATCAATTTATATATTTTATAAGATAAAACTTGGTAGGGTGGGCATTGCCCACCTTCTGCTATATATAGGCGATGAGAGATTATTGATAAATATAGCACTACGCATTTAGGTTAGGACATTAATAAAGCCTGAAACCTAGTCATAGCCTAATTTTGAATTTTTAATTTTGAATTTTGAATTGCGCGTAGCGCTATATCCCGTGGGATAGCCCTCTGGGCTGTGCGCTCCCTTTCATTTAAATGTCGTATAAATTATACTCTTTTAAAATTATGGCTAGTGCGTTAGGGTGTGTTCAAAAGTAGTTGATAGAGTAAATACCTTAAATACTCATTAAGCGATCCCGAAGGGATCCGCGAGCGGTGCGCTGTAGTTAGCAAACCCATGCCAGCAAATAATTAAAGAGAAAGCATTGCTCTTTTTCCTTTAAATATCCCATTATCGTACCACTTTCCACCTCCATATATTTTGCCCATGGCAAAGACTCGATCTACCCAACCTTTGAGAACTGCAGGAAGAGAAAACCACCAGAGAGGAAATTGAAAAATCAATTGATCGCACCAAAATAATTTTTCCATTTCTGCTTTAATATCCTCGGAAAAACCTTCCATCTCGGTAGCATATTTTTCTTCTTCTTGCTGTTTGAGATAATCGGGGTTTTTCTCAGTAGTAAAATTGCGCCGGTCTGAAATAGCATCAAATTTCATGTTTATTCTTTTATCTTATCATATGCGGCGACAACAGGGAGTGGCAAAAGGAGTGGTTATTGCTTCCGCTACGGCAGAGCAATATGCCGCAGATGCACCTTTTGACGGCTTTCACGCTGGGGCATTTAGCTACATTCTGACTCAATATCTCTGGCAGGAAACTGGTTCGGAGGCAGTAGCTAGCGTTGTGGCTAATGTGGCTCGCAGTACTACCAGAATCTCCGGAACGAGGCAAATACCCGAATATGAAGCAGCAGGGACAAAAGACCAAGAAGCCACTTATTTTGCTCCCAAAACTACTCCTCCAGCAGAGGCAGTTATTACTCAAGTAGATGGCGATCGCGTTAAACTCTGGTTGGGAGGTATCAATCCCCAAGCTTTTGCCGCTTTTAACCGAGGAGCCGTGCTGTCAGTAGTAGATCCAAACGGCAACAGTAAAGGATTAGTGCAACTGGAATCTCGCGATGGCATGACTGGTTTCGGCACAGTCTTGGAAAAAGAAGCACCTCAAACTTTGCAAGATGCGAAACTAGGAAAAAGCGCGAGCCATACCGAAGGATTTAAGTTTGCGCATCGGTTTGGATGGACAGACTTTAAACAGTGGAGAGATAGCAACTATTCTCGACTTTGAGATGGAGCGATTGCAATGGATTGATACCTTGGGAGTAGTAGAGGTTCACTACATTTTCGGACGAATGACGGAATACATTCGGGAAGAATTGATTAATTCCGGTGCAGACTACATTCCTCCTTTAGGTACTTTAGGATTGTACGGACAGGGATTAGATGTGATTCCCGGTTCCTTTGGCAAGTTAGGAGAAACAGTTCCTCAAGCTTTAGAACGCTTGAAGTCTAAATTCCGCTCTTTGCTGGCAGCTAGAGTAGTTAAAGTGTCTCTCAATGCAGATTCTTCCCGGTTGCAGGTGTTAGCTGGAATGAAGGTAAAAGATCAGGAACTTGTAGCGGAGGCTTTTGCCCCTCGGGGGGACTGGAGAAAACAGATAACCTGCCTCAAGGAAATGTAGGGGAAATTAAAATAGAAGGAAGAAAAATTTAACCGATAAAATACCATCAAGAATACGGAGAGAATGAAGACAAAGAAACAATTTTAGCTATAGTATAAATTGCGAAAGTTTCTAGAGTATACTTAATCTTTGAAGCTGTTTTAGGCTGTTTTTTCACAATTTTTACTACCGCTCAAATAAATGCAGTCGAACGTAATAAAACAAACTTCACGAAAGAATTTCCGACCTGATTTCTTCGGGAGTAACAGGTTGGCATTGACCTTGAGAAAATTCTTCTTGAGCCTCTCGAACATCTCTAACTAGTTCAGCCCTTCGACTATCTCGAAGGCGATTTTGTAAAATATTAATTAAATTTTCTTGCTCTTCTAATGTCAGTTGGTCAGCAGCTTCTAAGATTTCTCCAAAGGTTGTTGCTGTCATGATTGTTGTTTCCTTGACTCAATTTAGCTATTTTATCCTAAGTTGCTTTCATAGATAGCATTTTTTTAGTATATCAGTATAAATAGTGGTTTTGCAAACCTGTGGCACACCTAAAAATGCGAATTAGGTTTCAGCCAAGAAACCGGGTTTCTCCTACTATTTTAAGGATTAATGCTAAAATTTTGGCCTATTCCCGGTTTCTCAACCCACGGGCTAAATTTTGAAGTTTTTGATACACTTGGAGTCTAAGAAAAAGAAGTGGTTCGGTACAACCCATTCCGGGAGAGGAAGCACTCGATAGAGTCCGACAATTGCTAGAATCGTGAAATATATTTTTCATCTATCGTTATCACAAATTGCTCAACCTCAAGGAATTAATTAAAGGTTTAACCTGTTTTTATTGGTGGCCGAAAATATCTATCAATCAAGTTCAACCTGAGCCTCTTCTATGAAAAAATGTCCCACACTCTTGGCGGATCTTTCCTGATCGCGCAGCGCCGCTGGAGGTGATCGCTCTTGAGCGCGATCACCTCTCGGTAGGGATTTAGTCTAAACTCCAGTAAATAGCGTGCCGCACCCCAATTATACAATGACGATGCTAGTGCGATTCGTTTCTAGTGAAATGGAACCTTATAACTGAGGAACCTATAAACTAGAGGATTTATTGGGTAAGGCAGTTCGCCTAAAGTTCGCACATATAATCCCAATAAATCACAACTGTTTTACTGTTCAGGTGCAAATCCTGACCCTCGGACATGGAGGTGAACGCAAACAGCAATCCATTCTCTGGATTTCCCCACGGTAGAGAATGACCATCAAAACCGTGAAGCGGGAGTTAAAGCAGGCAGTGGTGTAATTGCCAAAAAGCCACCCTGCAAGCGAGCTGTCTATGAGTAGAGCAAGCAAAGTATTGTTGAGCCACCGTCAATCATTAGCTGGGTTAATAGGTAGCCTTAGCAATACGCTCAGGGAGCCAGCGTCCTAAATATAGGGCAAGGATAAAATACATCAGATTCTGGCAATCGAGATGTCATGTTATTTGTAATCCCGGTGGAGAAATACACTCTAAGGACAGATATACAGTAAAGCGGAACGAAGTAACCCCATACAATTTCCAAGACTTGGTCGATTGCTTGGTAGGTGTCAACCACAAGATTGTATGGGGTGGGATGGAGTAAAAAGCCAACGACTAACCTGTTTCGACAGGTAACGCCGGAAAAGGGATGGGCTAATACCCGGTATATGCAGACGTACTCCGCAACTAGAAAATACGTAAAGGTGTAAGAGGCAAGATTATGGCTAAAGATGCTCAAAGAGAACTGTTTACTAGCAACCACGCTAAAGATTCAGTTAAGCCTGAGACATCGGCATTAGATGATTTCGATTGGTTACATTTCGACTGGAAATTAGCCGAAAGAAAAGTTTATAAATTGCAAAAGCGCATTTACGAGGCTTCTAAGGGCGGTGACATTCGTAAAGTGCGGAAACTCCAGAAGACGTTATTAAGGTCCTGGTCTAACAAAATGCTGTCAGTAAGAAGAGTTACTCAGGATAACAGAGGTAAACGCACACCAGGTGTGGATGGCGTAGACTCGCTAACCCCAAAAGAACGTTATCAACTGGCAAAGTCTTTAAAACTTAGGGGAAAGGCAGACCCGACCAGAAGGGTCTACATCCCAAAACCTAACGGAGAACAGAGACCCTTGGGTATACCAACTATGAAAGACAGAGCATTGCAGGCGTTGGTCAAAGCAGCGATTGAGCCGGAATGGGAGGCTAAGTTTGAGCCAAACAGTTATGGCTTTAGACCAGGGAGGTCGTGTCATGACGCGGTCAGTCAGATTAAGTACTGTATACAACATAAAGCAAAATTCGTACTAGATGCGGATATAGCCAAATGTTTTGACCGCATAAAGCATGAAAAGTTACTCCAGAAAATCGGAGCAAAAGGACAGCTCAGACGGCAAATTAAAGCATGGTTGAAATCTGGGGTAATGGATAAAGGAACATTCGACAAAACAGAGCGAGGAACGCCGCAGGGCGGGGTTATTAGTCCGTTATCAGCGAACATAGCCTTACACGGGATGGAATACGACCTCAAATCGTATGTCCTGGACATCCCTGTTAAACTCAAAGGACAAAATAATAGTACAAATAGCAGAAAATTAGGAACCAATATCATTAGATATGCAGATGACTTTGTGATTATGCATTACGATAAAAGGTTCCTGGAACACTGCAAATCCTTTATCAGCAAATGGCTCAATGACATAGGCTTGGAACTAAAACCTACCAAAACAAGAGTGACTCACAGTCTAGAACCAGGATTGAGTGAAGATGGTCAAGCCGGGTTTAATTTCCTAGGCTTTCACATCCAACAACACAAAACGGGGAAGTACAGAAGTAGTCGCAACCAACATGGAAAGATAAATGGTTTTATCACCTTGATAACCCCATCGAAGGAAAGTAGAAAAGAACATCAGGAAAAGTTGAGCAAAGCAATCAAAAAACATCGCAATAACCCTCAACAGGCACTGATAAAGGAAATAAATCCTATTATCAGAGGATGGGCAAATTACTACAAACACTCAGATATTAAGACTACTGGGATGAGTAGCACCCAAGACCAACTGTTGTACTTGAAGCTGAGAAGATGGGCAAAACGTCGCTGTAAAAACAAAACATCCAGAGGCTATGCTAAGTACTGGTTTGATAGAGAATACTACAAGCTAGATGGAAACAAAAGCATCCGTAAAGAATTTGCTTGTGGGGATAAGGCGAACGACCCCAGTCAAGCATTCCACTCTGAGGTTAAATGTAGCAGTACGAATTATGTGAAAGTAAAAGGAACAGCCAGTCCCTATGACGGAAACATAATATACTGGAGTCGGAGATTAGGGAGACATCCTGAAATCTCCATTCGAGAGGCATTATTACTCAAACGACAAAAAGGGAGATGTAATTACTGCCACTTACACTTTCAAGATAGCGACATTAGAGAGGTTGACCATATAGTACCAAAATCTTTAGGAGGTAAAGATAAATTGGAAAACCTACAGTTGCTACATGGTCACTGTCACGACATCAAGACTCTTTTTGACGGAAGCATTAGCAATAGTCAAGCCAACTCAAAGGCCAAATCAATTAAGAAAAAGAAAGCTAATGTCAGTACTCAAGGAAGTTGAAGCCCATTGACAAAATGATATTTAGTTGATTAGCCGAGTGCGGTGAAAGTTGCACGCTCGGTTTGGGATGAGAGGGGGATGTGGTAACATTATCCCTCGACTCTACCCCGGACATGATATCATTGCAACATTAGACAAAGCTCATAACCATTTATTTCCGGCATATTAATGTCCATGAGAATAACTGCAGGTTTTTGCTTTGCTAACTTTGTAATAGTAGAGCTGGGTTCGGTAATATTGATGACCTTGTAGCCAACTCCTTCCAGAGTCTTTTTGACTTGCAGTTGGATTGTTTGACTATCATCAATACAAGCCACTATAGGAGATGTTGGGTTGTTAACCTGTTTCAGTGGGAGTTTTTCTACCTGACTCGCCAAAACTTCGATTGTTCCATTGGCCAACAGGGGCTGCAACTCCCGAGCAACAGTTACAGGTTCTACTGCCATCAAAGCTGCTATTTGATAAAGACAATATTGCTGAGATAGCATCTGAATCCACTGGGAAAGAGACTTAGAACTAAAGAATTTAGCTGCTTCTGGAGTTTTATTTGTGTCTCGCCAAAAGCTATAAAAATCATACTGTTTTTTGGTAACTAGAGCAAGGCGAGCAAAAGGATTCGGGTAAGTCGGGCGAAATGGTTGCCAGCGATCGCTTATTGCTTTAGCCCGCTGGGCTAAATTCTGCCAAGGATAAGCAATCATAATGGGTTCCAGAGGGGGGCGATCTTCTTACCGTCCGCGAAGAGTGCGCCGATAAACTCTATGGAGGTGGAGCCACAACTGATCGCCCCTGCCACCGCTTCCAGACTTAGATCTAGCAGCAGTTGTTTGAAATTAGAGATGGATAACTGTAGTTCCTGCCAGTAACGATACAATCCGAGGTTTATCTAAGACTTCAAGCTACTATAGCAATGCTAATTGGGACTGTGCGACTCGAGGTCTCATGGTCGAGTGGGAGAAATCCCCAGACGTGAGTTATGGTCTGTCGGACTTTGCTTCTACTCCGTTAACAGCTCTTCAGATACCAGTTTATCATCAACATCTCTGATTAAATGGCTACAAGCTAAATAGGACGATGGATGTAGAGTTACAGATTCTAAAACATTTGGCACGCTCACCTCAAGCAACAGTTTCTGCGATCGATGAATATTTCATATTTAATATTATGCTATCGCTAACGCACCCTACGCATAAATTTCTCTCGTTCATTATTAATTGTTTTGATTGTTCATTCTCCATCAATTATTGTTCTTTTGCCACCAAGCTCTCACTAATTTAATCTCATTATAATTGTAATTTTCTCCTAAATGTTCTTTAATATCTTTTAAAGAATTAGTACCTACAGTTTCTATAGCTTTGACAATTATTTCTTGTCTCACTGCTAAGACAAATTTATTAATATCTATTGGCTGTCGCATAGAAATCAATTGACTTAAATGGTCGTAAATTGTACTCTGCTTTAAACTCCTTTTCTCTGCTATTTCTTCCACACTTAAACCCTGATTATAAAAGCCAAAAGTAACCATTTGAGTACTGCTAGGAACTGATTCCGGCAACTTCTGTTGTTGACAAAAAGAACGAATTTCCGAAACAAAGCGATCGCCATACTGTTTCAATTTATAATTATTCACTCCAGAAATCTTAGCAAATGCTTCTAAAGTTTGAGGTTGCAATTGAGCCATTAACTTCAAACTAGAATCAGCAAAAATTACATAAGGAGCTATAGATTGAGCGTCGGCAATATGTTTGCGTAAATCTCGCAAACGGTCGAATAACATTTCTATTTCTGCTGCTTTCGGGTTATAATTAGGTAAGAATTTATCTGCTGTTTTTCGGTTCACTGCAATACTAACATTGCGCTGTTGGCGCAAGATTTCCCAACTACCTTTATTCAATTTTAAGACTCGATAACCGTCCGGAGTTTCATCTAATAAACCCTGATGTAAGAGAGAGCGAGCCAGCATTTTCCATTCATCGGCAGTTTTATCTTTCCCAATCCCATAGGTAGATAATAAATGATGTCCATTTTGCTCTATTTTCTGCTTCCGAGAACCTCGTAAAACATCAATAATATGAACCATGCCAAATCTTTCTCGACACCGGGCTACGCAAGAAAGAAATTTCTGGGCTTCAATAGTCCAATCTTCTATAGGTTTGGGATTCAAACAATTATCGCAATTATCGCAATTCCCTTTAAACTTTTCGCCAAAATAACTCAATTGAATTGTGCGACGACATTCGCTTCCTTCTGCATATTCAATTACTTTTCTTAATTGTTGACGAGCAATTCTTTGTTCTTTAGGATTGTTTTTTTTGTCGATAATAAAATCAATTGTTTTAATATCTCCCAGACTATAAAAAAGAGTGCATTTAGCAGGTTCTCCGTCCCTACCAGAACGACCAGATTCTTGATAGTAACTTTCTAAATTTCGAGGTAAATCGTAATGAATTACGAACCGAACATCTAGTTTATTAATGCCCATGCCAAAAGCAATAGTTGCTACTATCACCCGAACGTCATCTCGAATAAAACGAGTTTGATTGTTTTTTCTATCTTCATCACTCATACCAGCATGATAAGGTAAAGCATCGATACCATCTTGTTTCAATCTGGCAGCAACTTCATCTACTTTACGGCGACTGAGACAATAAACAATGCCGGAACCTTTATAAGAGCGAATCATTTGATAAAGTCGATTGTAGCTAGTTCGATCTTTAGCAATTACTTCATAATATAAATTGGGGCGATTGAAACTAGCAATATGAACACCAGGCTCTTTTAAACCCAATTGTTGAATAATATCTTCTCGCACTCTCTTAGTTGCCGTGGCCGTGAGAGCTAAAGTAGGAACTTGGGGATAACGATGGCGCAATTGCCTTAACTGTCGATATTCCGGGCGGAAATCGTGTCCCCATTCGGAAACGCAATGAGCCTCATCGATGGCAAAAGCAGCAATTTCCAGCTCTTGAGCTAGGCGATCAAGAAAAGGAGCAAATCTGGGGCTCAGGAGTCGTTCTGGAGCCACGTAGAGCAGCTTAATCTTGCCGCTGAGAATCTTTTCTTCTCGTTGCTGCTGTTCTTGAGAACTGAGAGTACTATTGAGGAAGGTAGCCCCAATACCGTTATCCAGCAGGGCATCTACTTGGTCTTGCATCAGGGAAATGAGGGGGGATACCACTAGGGTGACACCCTCTTTCAGCAACGCTGGCAGCTGAAAACAGAGGGACTTGCCGCCACCAGTGGGCATGATTATCAACAAATCCCTATTCTGGAGAGCTTCTTCGATAATTTGAGCCTGTCCTGGGCGGAAGCTGTCGTAACCAAAATAGTGTTTTAAGGCTTGCTCCAGAGATTGGGGGTTATTCATGATTGGGTCTGGGATTTTGCTAGTCTGGGTCTGTTCGATTTTAGTAGAAATTTGGTTTGGGTGGAACCCTCTCCCCAAACCCCTCTCCCACTGGGAGAGGGGCTTCAGAACCTATTTTTCGTCCTTTAACTTCCGGATGTCTTTGATAAAACTTATAATCTACTACAGCTTTGCAACGGAGAATCTTTTTCCATTCTTGAATCAATTCTTTTTCATGTGCTTCTATAGGTTTTCCTTTTCGTTCTGGGTGACGTTCAAAGAAACAAGTACTTATGCAGGGCGATCGCCTGCCGGAGCAGATTATTCAGCAAACCCTAATTAAATTGAGAGACTAGAATGACATAGGTCAGCGACTTTGATTCTGAACTGGTTTTCACCACACCGGTTGTGGTGGGCAATGCACCCACTCTCACGGAAGATCCAGTAGCAGTTAAGGGAGAAGATTTAATTGCTCCTATTCTAGATTTGGCTGAGATTGCTCCTCTGGAACTGTCTTAGTTATTCTAGTGGAACTATTGGAACTATTGCTTTGCTGCATTACTTCCGTCCATTGTTTAGCCAAAGTGATTATATCTGACGGCATCATTATCAAAGTAGTAGTATTGTTCTCCGAGCCAATTTCCGTCAGCATTTGCAGTCTTCGTAATTCTAGCGCCGCAGGATTGTCTACAATCTTTTGCGATGCTTGAGCTAATTTAATCGAAGCTTCCTGTTCCGCTGCTGCTTTAATCAGACGAGCCCGTTTTTCTCGCACTGCTTCTGCTTCTTTTGCCATTGCTCGTTGCATGGAAGTGGGAATTTCTACATCTTTTATTTCTACCCGTTCGATGACTACGCCCCAAGGTTCGGTGATTTCATCCACAATTTCTTGCACTTTGTGGTTAATCTTATCTCGATTTTGCAGCACGTCATCCAGAATATTTTGCCCCACCACATTGCGCAAAGTAGTCATGGCTCCTTGATAAACTGCCATTTGGTAATTTTCTACTTTGTTAATTGCCTTAGAAGGGTCCAAAATGCGATAGTACAAAACAGCATTTACTTTGATAGTAACGCTGTCGGCAGTTACTGCTTCTTGAGGAGCAATATCTACGGTTTTTGTGCGAATATCAACTTGAGCTTTTTGGTCTATTAAAGGGATAGTCCAGTATATTCCCGGTCCTTTGATGCTGCTGAACCTTCCCAGACGAAAAATAACTCCTCGTTCGTATTCCCGATCAATTTTGAATCCCGTCACCCCAGCAACAATGGCTATGGTGACAAGAGCGCCTAGAATTTCCATATTAGGTTATTGAGAATGTTGGTTGATTCTATTCTAGGTCGGGTAATTGGAAAGGTACGGATTTTTTCTGTTTATTTAAACAATGTTATTATTGTAGCCAATTGTAGGAGCGCAGTTCCACGGGATTGGAAATACGAAAATGATTGCTACAAATACAAGTCGTTATCTATTGACAAGATTGAAATCCATGTTTAGCAATTGGTTTAACCCGAAAAAGAAGCAAAAGCTACCGAGACTGCTATAATCAAAACTTGCGGTGCGTTGCGCACGCGAAGCGCCGCTCTTAGCGCCCGCACCCTACAACTAGGTCGGGTTATTAGAACCATAGGGATTTTTTCTGTTTATTTAGACAATGTTATTATTGTAGCTGACTCTCTGAAAAATTCGGTCAAAACCTTTGCTATTTCCCTTAGGCGTATCTTTATTTAGCTATTGATAGAACACAATGGCTTGGAGTAAGTTTTTATTTAAAAGGTGTTAAAGTTAGATGAAAGACAATAATGATTATCATTATCATAAGCTAATTTTGCCAAATCTTGCTTGATCTGCTTTTAAACTTAGAAGCTAGACGCTGTAGCACTTCGTGCGCACTACCGGCGGAATGTGGGCTTTAAAAATAGGGGGTGGAGATTCTCACTATGGTGTTGTTGCAATAGTTTTTTCTGCCTCTGTCATTCCCTTCGTCTTCAACTCTTCAGAGTCCAAACAAATTACCTTCACTTCGGCTTCGCTCAGTGCAAGCACATCATAGAGACTTTCAATCCAAACCCTAGCACCACATTTTGGATTGTGGGGTCTATAAACAACCCGACACCCTCCTGGGACTTCCACTTCATGACCATAGATATTGCTATTGCCTTTTTTTACTGTAATTACCGGTTGCTGCTCGTCCCGTTTCAGATTCTGTCTGATGCGCTGTCCGTTGACATGAATAATGGTTTTGGCTGGTAGCATCGGATTTTTCCACTTGGGAGCCGGACCTCTCTTACCCTTGCTAACGAAAGGACGACCGTTGAATAAAGGAATTAGCCACATTCTACCGGACTTATAAGCTCCTTTTACTCGACCCTGGGCCAGAAGTACCCGCAATCTGGCCCCTGTTATTCCTAAAATCCCTGCTGCTTTTGTGGTAGTGACAATCATAGTTAATTAGTAGTTTTTTACTGTAATAGTTATATTGTAGACAAGCTTTTGGCTAATGTCAAGGGGTAGGGAAAAAATTTTTCCAATACAAATTTCCGGCGCGAAGCTGGGGCGCAACGCACCAAAGTAGGGTGGGCATCGCCCTTTCCATGAAGTGATCGCCCTTTCCATGAAGCGATCACCCTTTCCATA
>JH610482.1 GCA_000252485.1 Prochloron didemni P4-Papua_New_Guinea
CGAACGCCAACGAGCTGAAACTTTAGAACAACGAGCTGAAACTTTAGAACAACGAGCTGAAAACGAACGCCAGCGAGCTGAAACTGAACACCTACGGGCTGAAACTGAACGTCAGCAAGCTGAAACTGAACGCCAGCGAGCTGAAACTTTAGAACAACAGGTTGAAAACGAACGTCAGCAAGCTGAAACTGAACGCCAGCGAGCTGAAAAGGAACGGCAACGAGCTGAAAAATTAGCCCAGCGTTTGCTAGAAATGGGAATTAACCCAGAAGATTAAAATTGAGTAGGGGCGCATGCCTCGGCTTCGTTCGGCGACAGGCTTGCACCCCTATATTCACAGCCACACCTCTGTTCAATCTAAAATAGCGCAATTATTCAAGATGTTTGATTCCACTGCTTGTTAAAATATTCCTTGTATAATTTGGAACAGACAATAGCTTTATTTCCGTCCAAATGAATTAAACCCATACTGTTGAGCTTATAAGCAATAATTGGTTCTAAGAAAACCGATTCTGTAGCTCGGTAAACATTTTTTAAAGCACTAGCTAATTCTGGTTGTTCTTGCAAAGTTACCCAATGACGCTGCAAGTGGTGGGAATAAATTCCGGTGGCAGTAGTAGCAGTTTTTAATAACTCCTCTAAGGTAATTTCTCCTTGATAAAGATGATAAATAGCCAGATGAATTAAGGCAGGATGTCCTCCAACTAATTCCTTTAATTGCTGACTTTCCTGGCCATTTTTCCAGTTTAATCCATATTTTTCAGCTAACTGCTGAACCTGTTGTTGACTAAAACCTTTTAACTCAATGGGTAATCCAATATTAAAAGGAGATTGTTCCAGCTGGAGGGAAACATAAATTTCGGTAGAATGAACTACTATTAAACGCAACTTTTGCCAAATGGGAAGTCGTTTTGCTTCTTCATAACAAGAACGCAATAAAGGGAAAAAATCCTCAGCCACTGGCTGTTCAAACAGCTCGTTAACTTCGTCCAAAGCGATGACAAAAGGACTATCTATTTTTTCTAAAAGATATTCTTCAAAATAAATGGTCCAACTCATTTTACTACCCAGGTCTTCATCCCAATATTCATCTAATTGGGGTTTAAGCCCTAGTTTTCGAGCGCAATTAACACATAACCAGCGCAAAAATTGATTGAGATCTCCGAAGATAACTCGGTCCGCTTTCTGCAAGTTGACACTAACAGTTTTGTAGCCTAACTCTTGTTCACAAGTATCTAAAATCCTCAACAATAGAGATGTTTTCCCCATTTCTTGAGGAGCTTTGATTCGCACTAAAACCCCTGGTTTGACAATTTCTTCCAAAATTTGTCTTTCAAGAGAAGGTTGTTTCAAATAAAAAGGAGAGTCCAGAGGCACTGCCCCACAGGGATAACGAGGAGAACTAGACTGAGAACTAGACGATTGAAGATTAGGGCATGTATTCCCTAACTGTTCTATTGGCAAGGTTATCCCTGATATCGTGAGTGTGGAAATATAACACTGCAGTACAGCCCGACAGTTTTTCTTGGTTACTCGTTTTCCTGTAAGACTGGAAAGTCGTCGCCACAACTCTGGAGCAACAACATTGGCAAAATAGCCAGAACTATAACCTTCTTGTTGAGCAATTTCATTATAAGTCTGATTTTGCCAGATACCCCGCAGCACTATCAGTTCGGTGGAATTGAGACAGCGATTTTCACGGTCCAGCAGTTGGCTATTGAGAAGATCGAGAATCTGGTCTAAGTTCATATAAATAAAAGTTGATATATAAGACGTTAGTTGAAACTTGTGATGCTCCTATAACAACTCGAAGGGTTATTGGTAAGGGAATCAGCCTCTTTATAGAAGACGCGATC
The DNA here is from genome assembly GCA_000252485.1 of Prochloron didemni P4-Papua_New_Guinea. Taxonomy (GTDB): domain Bacteria; phylum Cyanobacteriota; class Cyanobacteriia; order Cyanobacteriales; family Prochloraceae; genus Prochloron; species Prochloron didemni. The sequence goes on from JH610482.1 coordinate 1,857, forward strand.
AACTTTTTTCAAGGTATAGCGCTTCGCTCCTAAAGTGTCGTTACATGCTACATTTTTTATACAAAAGTGCTGCATCTCCTGCATCACCTTTGTACAAAGCGAAAGGGGCATTTTTCTGCACGAACTCTTAATTGCCTGCACTGAGCTACGCGAGAGTGTTCATTGTTAATTGTTCATTGCTCATTGCTATAGCTTTATCATAGTACTCTTTGGGTGAAAAATAAGCAAAAACACGGATATTTTTTCTATTTCCCAATGTAGTACGAAGAAAACACGTTTTTGAAGTAGATTGGCGATCGCTCAAAGGGCGAGAATATCTCTATATCTTCAAGAACGCGGTACGGCAAGCAAGGAAAATATCAATAAGACTTACGTAAATAACTCTCTTATACCGGGTTTCTGACCTGGAGCGAACGGTTCAAATCAAGATTTTTCGTAGAGAAACCCGGTTTCTACGTAAGTTCCGATGGAGTATCAATACTTGACCAGAATGAAAAACTAATACAAAATCCATATAATCACAGAGAAGAAGATATGAAAACCTTATTAACTTTATAGGTTGACCCCCCTTGGTGGATTCTTTATTCTGAGGAAAAGCACAGAAAAGAATTGAATTTATCGCCAAGGAGAACAAAATGATTAATTTATTCTTAGACGAAAAGCCAGTCAGAGAAAAGCAAAAACTGCAAACATTAATCAAATATGTCCAACAATATCCGTCTGGATGGAAAAAACGGTTAGAATTAGGGGATTTGCTTTACGGAATGGGAAAGTGGGCGGAAGCAATTGAAGAATATCGCCAAGTTATTGAGCGACAACCTCAATTAATTGCAATCAGATTAAAATTAGGGAAGATGTTACAATTAATAATGAGAAAAAAGAAGCTATAAAGGTGTATGAAAACGCCTTATCATTGGTTGCTAATCTCCAAATTTATTCCCCAGAATTATCTCAGAATACTCAATCTAAAATGGCGACTGAATCTCATATTATTGGTTTGATTGAAGTCTGTCGTCATAACTTTACTAAAGCGGTTGAAGCTTTCAAATCAGCTACTACCTTGGAACCCGATAACCCTTCTCATTGGTTAGCCTTAGGACAAGTTCAGAGGTCAATAGGAAATCAGATTGATGCCTTGAGAGCATTTGAGGCTATTTTATCCCGCTATCCTGAGGATATTATTGCTTTAATTAATATTTATGATGCTCTCCTAGCATTAGGACATGCTCGGACTCAGTTACTATCAAATCTAGACTTTTTTAATCTAGAAAAAAAGAATAAAGAAGAAGATAATCTTGATGAAATGGAGAATATATGGTATAAGCAAGCAGAAAGAAGGTTAAATCAAGCTATCATGTTAGCTCCTAATAATTACCAAGTCCTTAAACGACAGATAGAATATCGTTGCCGAATGAAACTTGTTTCAGGAACGGAGGGAAAGCAGACAAAACAACTGTTTAATACTCTATTGAAACTCGATCCTAATTCTCCTGCTGCTTACGAATTAAAAGCTTATTATTATCAGGTTCGAGGTGAAATAGAAAAGGGAGTGAAAGTACTACAAAAGTTTACCGATAAATATCCCTGCAATCCTACTGCTTGGTATTACTATGGAATCTATTTGTTGCAGCTAGGTGATACTCAACTGGGTACTAAAGCCATAGAAAAAGCCCATAGTTTGTCTCCCAAAGACAGGGAAGTAGTTGACAGTTGATAGTGGATAGTTGATAGCTCCTTCCGTCGAATTCAAAATTCAAAATTCAAAATTCAAAATTTAATTCGTGACGAATGTCTCCGCAAAAAATGGCAGAAACTTGAAAATCCTTATCCCTCTTAGTTTTTAGCTTCTTGTCAATTTTCAGATTCGGTCGAGTTATAAAGCAACCGGTCAACTACTATATAATTCCAATTCTTTTGGGAGGCAAAAATATTTTTGTTTCAGAAACCGGGTTTTTGCTATTACTTTGGGATAAATTACAAATTTTACTAAAAAACCGGTTTCTAACCCATGAGATGAGCTAATAATTTATATCAAATATTTTCGTAATTCATATTAGCACAGTAGTGCCACTCCACAAGTTCCATCAAGCAAAAGCAAAGGTAGCGTTGACTAAGTCAGTAGCTTCAATGCCAAGGAAAATAGCTAAGTCAGAACCATCAAAGGTGATCGCCGCACCATTTCCATTTTCAGCAAAGGTCAAATCATCTGTAGATGTCACCCCAAGACCGCCAATACCAATAACATCGAAATCTAACTCGAAATCGGTGATAGTATTGGCCTGGTCGGGAAGTTCCCCATTGGCAATCCAGAAAGCATCTGCATCTTCACCTCCAGTCAGGATATTTCCTCCTCCCGTAGTGACAAAGAAACGATCCTCTCCTTCTCCACCATAAACACGGTCATCCTGACCGAGGAAGAATAAGTCATCTCCTTCTCCACCATAGAGACGGTTGCCCCCTTCTCCAGTAGAAGCATTCAGGATATCATCTCCCAGACCACCAAAGCCTCGGTCATTGCTGCCCACTATGATTTCATCATCTCCAACCGTGCCGTAGAGACGGTTACCACCTTCTCCAGCAGAAGCATCCAGAATATCATCTCCCAGACCACCAAAAACGCGATCGCCATTACCTGCTAAAACTTCATCATCGTCACTGCCGCTATAGATGCGGTTGCCACCTTCCCCAGTAATGGCATCCACTAAATCTTCTCCAGCTCCAGCAAAAACCAAATCCCGGTTACCATCGAAACTATCGGCAACCCCAGCATCGAACAAATCATCTTCATTAGTGCCGAAAACTAATTCTACCGCTTCTACACCGCCATTAATAAAGAACTGAGTTTGCTGGAAAGCTGCTGCCCCTACTTCTAGTCCCAACTCCAGACCGTTGAGATTTCCGTCTTCAAAGTGGATACCACCGTACAATCGGGAAATACCGGCTTCATCTGCTGCTTCCGAGAAAGTTTCCCATTCTAAGGTTATTGTCTCTGCTGGAGTTATTCCTGGCTCAAAGCGAGATTCTCCTGGTTCAAAAGTAACGAAACCGCCAAACTCATCACTACCAGTAAACAGTTGTAATACCTCAGCCCCTGCCGCACTAAAAGCACTGTGTCCGGAAGTATATTCGGCAAAAGGAGGGGAAGAATCGCTGCCAGGAGTTTGATAAGTCAGGAAGTCGGTAGCCAGAATAGTTTCGGTTCCTCCATCCGGTACCCATGCCTCAATGGCATATCCTCCCAAATCTTCGTTAAACTCACCAATCAAGCCTAACTCCCCTAAATCCCGAATCGCTCTCACCGGACGAGCGTAATCGTAGAATTCCTTCGATTCCCAAGTAGCAACACCGGCATCAAATACCGCATTACTGAGAGCGAAGAACAGCTGCGCGTCATCATCCAAGGTATGTTCGTCCCGCGCCGAGACAAATTGACCGAAAGTCATAATGGTACCGGGAGGAAAGGAAGTTCCAGCTCCATCTTCCCAAAACTCAGCAATCAGTTTTTGTTCGTCCGTCAGGTTAGCGCTAAATTCTACAACTTCCTCTGCTTGAGCGATAAACTCGGGATTGATGATAGTTCCTACAATTTCCGGAGAAATCTCTACAACGGAACCATCTTCTGTCAGAGTAATAGTTTGAGCTTCTAAATCTACCACTCCATCCACTAAGAGGAAAGGTTCTGGTTCTGGGGGTCGAAATTCATCTCCCGAGTCCAAACCAAAAGGAATAACATCTCCCCAATGAGGAGTGAGAAACTCTTGAATGCGGTCTTCTGTTCCCGGTTCTGCATCAATGGGAACAAATTCTGGAGTCCAGCGGTCTATGAATAAGGCATTCCCAGGCTCGTTCACTGGTTCGTAACCGCTAATATCGGAGTAGGGAGTACCGTTGCCGTTGGGGTCATCTCCCAATTGATTGGAACCGTCATCGTGGCGAAATTCTAACAAAGCAGCAGCTGAGACGTTACCAATACCTGCAGCGGTAGTAGTATCTGTAGTTGTGTTATTGGGATCGAAACCCAATTCTGTCATCACATCATCGAAAACCTCGATTTGTTCCGGGAATAAGTCCGCCAGCACCCGATAAGCTGCATAGCTCATGGCTTCGGTCTTATTCTCTTCCGTATTTTCTGACTCAGGACGTTGCAGTTGGTCTCCTAACTGAGTGGAGATGGGAGTGCCTTCATAGGCTGCCCAAGCATCGTACATGGCAGTATGCACTATGGCATAGGCTCTCGAAGCAATGGTGGGACCGGGAGCCTCATTAATAACAGCCTGTTGCACTGCTCGATCCCAGATAATGGAAATTGTAGGGGAAGAATCCTCAACTGTTACTAGTTGAGTTTCTGGATCGAGATTGAAGACTATTTCCATTTTTTTGATTCCTTATTGTCAAACCAGAATCCATCCTAACCTATGTTTTTTAATCTAGAAGTTAAAAACTATAGCGCTTCGCTCCTAAAGTGTCGTTACATACTACGTTTTTATACCAAAGTAATACACTTGCTGCATCATGTACAAAGCGAAAGGGGCATTTTTCTTGTACGAACTCGCCACTTGTTCATTGTTAATTGTTCATTGCTCATTGCTATAGATTTTTTTTGTGATCTAAAACAATACTTTAAATATATTTAAGCAAAACCCTTAGCTACAACAGCTGAGAGGACTATTCCGGAAGAAATTTGCTCAGAATTACGGCCTGAGACTGATGGAGGTACAATTAACCCCAAACCTTTACATTAAAATCAAGCTTTTTTTGAATAAAAATTTGGATTAAAAATATATTTACTATCGGAGTTTATAATTCCCTGACATAAATAGCTGAATTAGAACTTACGGCGAAACCAGGTTTCTTGACCAAAATCTAGATTTTAGCCATTTTATCTGGTTTATAAACCTGGTTTCTATCTTTGTGTGTGTAAGTCCTGTGAATTTAAGAAAAGCTATCCTACCAGTACCTAACGATTGGAATTTTGGCGGCGATCGCCACCATGATGATGGCCACGTTTTTCCATCAATTCTGCCATTTTAGTTCGCTGTTCTGGAGTCAATACTTGCCGTGTTTCTAGCATAGTTTCAAAACGTTGATTGTCTAATTGGTTGCGCAGACCCTGGACCTCCTGATGTTGTTGGCGCAAGCTTTGGTTGCTAGCATTATTAGAACTGTAGGGTGGGCATCGCCCACCACAAAGTATTTAGTCATGCTCTTCAGTAATCTCATTGATATTCATCTGCGTTTATCTGTGTTCATCTGTGGTTTACGCCGCTGATAATGAGAGAAAAAGAAGCTATAAAGATGTATGAAAATCCCTTATCAGTTGTTTGTTATTTGTTGTTTGTTGACCAAGAAATCATCTCCTTAGATCGCGCCCTTTCTCAATTCGGACACAAACCTTTATTAGCCAACCATTCCCGATTAAACAACCTGGACTGATATCGCCCCCCACCATCGCAGAGTATAGTTACAATTGTGTGGCCCGGACCCATTTGACGAGCTAAACTAACTGCTGCCCCCACATTAATTCCCGTAGAACCCCCGAGAAAAAGTCCATCTTTACGCAGTAACTGATAAACTACCTGGACACATTCTGGGTCATCAATTTGAATTGCATCGTCAATGGGAACTCCTTCCATATTTCCCGTAATGCGACCGTTGCCAATCCCTTCCGTAATGGAATTCCCTTCCGGTTTAATTTCCCCAGTTTTGACATAACTATACAAACCGCTACCCATGGGGTCCGCCACAACGCATTGAATTGCGGGATTCTTCTCTTTCAGAAACAAAGATACTCCAGCAAAAGTGCCTCCAGTCCCTGTAGCCACCACCCAAGCATCAATTTTACCGTCCGTCTGCTGCCAAATTTCCGGTCCAGTGGTTTCGTAATGAGCTTGACGATTGGCCAGATTCTCAAACTGATTGGCCCAAATAGCATTATCCATCTCTTCAGCCAAGCGCCCGGAAACTTTGACATAGTTATTGGGATTCTTATAAGGTACGGCTGGCACGGTGCGAACCTCAGCTCCTAAAGTTCTCAAAGCGTCTATTTTCTCTTGGGACTGAGTTTCCGGGATAATAATCAGACATTTATAACCCTTCGCATTGCAAATGTGAGCCAGTCCGATACCAGTGTTGCCAGCAGTTCCCTCTACCACCGTACCTCCAGGTTTTAATAAACCTTTGGCTTCTGCATCTTGGATGATAGACAAAGCGGCCCTGTCTTTAACCGAACCTCCTGGATTGAGAAATTCCGCCTTAGCTAAGATTTCGCAGCCTGTTTCAGCGCTGAAGCTATTCAACCGAATTAGGGGTGTATTACCAACTGTACCGATAAAACCGTCTTTAATATTCATCTATCTTTGGTTTTTTTATACTGATTTATTAACTATTAATCTTTGGCGTTGCATAATTGAGACGTGAACAAATAAAAACTAGCTCTCTCTTTTTCCTCTGCGGTTTATTATTATTTCATATCTTGATTAAGCAACGCCTAATCTTTAATACAGGATCTGCTGCCAATAGAAAAGGGCGAGCAACTGCCCACCCTATTATCCCTTGCAACTCCGTATTACTTGTTGGGTTGAGGAGTCATGCGCAGATAGGATTTAATTTCATTAACCCCTTTAGGAAATTTCGCCTTCGCCTCTTCGGTGGAAATGGAAGGTACCACAACGCAGTCGTCTCCATCTTTCCAGTTTACTGGAGTAGCAACTTGATGGTAATCGGTCAATTGTAAAGAATCAATTACCCGCAAAATCTCGTCAAAATTACGACCAGTGCTGGGAGGATAGGTGATAGTTAACCGTAGTTTCTTATTGGGGTCGATCACAAAAACAGTGCGAACTGTCAAGCTAGCGTTGGCTTTAGGATGGATCATGCCGTAAAGGTCGGAAACCTTGCGATCGCCATCTGCCAGAATGGGATAGTTTACAGTAGTATTCTGGGTTTCGTTAATATCTCCAATCCAACCCTTGTGGGAGTCAACATCGTCAACACTCAGAGCAATAGTTTTAGTGTTGCGCTTCTCAAATTCTGGCTTGAGTTTGGCCACTTCGCCCAATTCGGTAGTACAAACTGGAGTATAATCAGCGGGGTGAGAGAAAAGTACTACCCAGCTATTTCCAGCCCATTGGTAGAAGGAGATATCCCCTTCGCTGGAAGCCTGGGTAAAGTCCGGTACAGTATCGCCTAGTTGAAGAGTCATGAAAATCTTTCGGTAGTCTCGATTTAAAGGAAAGCAATTATACAATTTCACACGAATCAGCCATTTTGCTCTCAGATTTTAGATCTTTATAACAATTGGCCAGTCAGCATGGGCAGTCAGCAAGTGACGAGCCAGGCTTCCCCGGATCTGCTTGTACCCCATCTCCCTTATCAGAGCGCACCGCCTTGGGCCCCTACAATGTGGCCAACAAGGAAAAACTAACAACAAATATTCACAACCTGATATAAAATGAGATGATACAAAACAAAAATTTACCTTATTAATTATTTGTTGACAGGAGGAAATTTGATGAAAAGATTGGTGAGCGTACTGGCAGCCTTAGTCTTGTTCCTGGGTGGCTTGGGTCTATTTACCCATCCCTCAGCAGCAGCAGATGCTATCTACCGCAACGAGACTGATACCAAACTGAATACGGAGTTCGGTCAAAAACTGGATTTGAATAACAGCGACGTGCGGGACTTCCGCGACTTGCGGGGCTTTTATCCCGGCTTGGCTGGTAAAATCGCAGACAATTCTCCTTTCGAGACAGTAGAAGATGTGCTGAAACTGCCCGGACTCAGCGCAACTCAGCTACAACGGCTGAAAGATAATTTGGACAAATTTACAGTTACTCCACCATCGGATGTCTTTAACGAAGAGGCTAATCGCTTTAATATTGGCGTTTACTAAAAAGCTTTGATTTCATTGTTAAATTCTGTTTTTAACCCGCTCTTTCTAGGAGTGGGTTATTTATTGTTGGTTGTTGGTTGTTGGTTGTTGGTTGTTTGTTGTTTGTTGTTTGTTGTTTGTTGTTATGCGATATATAGCACTACGCATTTAGGTTAGGACATTAATAAAGCCTGAAACCTAGTCATAGCCTATTTTTAAATTTTGAATTTTGAATTTTGAATTGCGCGTAGCGCTATATTAGATATTTTTGATTATTATGACAATATAGTGTTTAGAACAGGTAAAATAGTAGAATAAATATAGGGTAATTCCCATCTGACTAGAAACCGGGAATATACCAAAATCTCGGTATGGCTGCCAAAATAATCCCACAAACCCGGTTTCTTTGCGGGGAATTCCACATTTTTATGAGTGCTACCGTGCTGCTTTTCTATCTATTTCTTTAATAAAATCATCCTTATGTTAGAGAGAGCCAATTATTGCGCTCGCGAAGCGATCTGCTCCGCAGTACGCGCAGCGCCGCGAAAGGCGATCAGACAATTAGATTTTTTGGGAAAAATCTAATTCACTACTCTATCGATAGATTAGAGAGTGAGTGGAGCTATCAACTATCAACTATCAACTATCCACTATCCACTATCAACTGCTATAATATTTTTAATT
>JH610483.1 GCA_000252485.1 Prochloron didemni P4-Papua_New_Guinea
CCGACTTGGCTGGGGCTGAAAATGAAACCGCTGAACGGAATAAAGTACGGATTAACCTCTAGGAAAAGATAGAGCCTTCTGCTTTAGGTATCGTAACTAGAGTGTAAGAATACCAAGGTGAAAAAGCAGCATTGATAAGCCTGGATTAATCTTGCAATTGGTACATAAGTATCTTCGGGAAAATATTCAGCCAAAAGCGGTTAAAACAGCAGGAGCCGTGTGCTTGGAAATCTTGCACGCACGGTACTGTGGAGGGGAAAACCCGTAAGGGTCTACCTATTCCGAGAGAATTGAAAAATCATGACTGTTTCGGCAGCTCCATCCATTTTTTACCCAGAAAGTGACGGACAACCTTTGGCTGACAATACAATCCAATTTCACCTCATAATAACTATTCAAGGCGGAACAGACGTACTCTTTGCCAATGACCCCAATGTTTTCGTCGCTGGAGACTTATTCTGGTATCCTGTAGAAGGAGAACCTGGGATAAAACAAGCGGACGACGTAATGGTAGCCTTCGGTAGACCCAAGGGCCATCGCCGTTCCTACAAACAATGGGAAGAAGACAACATTCCACCCCAAGTAGTTTTTGAAATTGCTTCCCCCAGCAATACTCGAAAAGAATTAGAAGAGACTAAACTCAGATTCTATCAGCTTTACGGAGTAGAAGAATACTATATCTTTGACCCAGATAAAGGTGTATTAAAAGGTTGGTTGCGCCAAGGTGCAACTTTAAAACCAATTTCTGAAATGCTTGGGTGGATAAGTCCCCGTTTGCACGTTCGCTTTCAAGTTACCGATGGCAACTTGGAACTATACGGTCCCGACGGAGAAAAGTTTGCCAGTTATTTAGAGATAGCGACTCAAAATAAGCTTTCCAAAGAACGGGCTGAACGAGAAAGCCAACGGGCTGAACGAGTTGAGAGGGAAAAAAATGCTTTAGCTAACAAACAACGGAAATCAGTAACTCGCTTATTAGCTATGGGTTTAACCGTAGAGCAAGTAGCAGAAGCACGCTTAATTATCCCTGGAGCAAGTTAGAGATATGGGGTTGTAGCTTGATTGAGTATTAGAAAAATAAACTATAGCGCTTCGCTCCTAAAGTGTCGTTACATGCTACATTTTTTGTACAAAGGTGCTGCATTTGCTGCATCACCTTTGTACAAAGCGAAAGGGGCATTTTTCTGCTACGCGAGAGTGTTCATTGTTAATTGTTCATTGGGAATTGCTATAGAAGATTGTTCGTCCTGTATTTGCTGAACCTTTTCAATACTCAAGTCTAAGCCTGTAGCAATTTGTTCTACAGTTAAACCTAATTTTAAAAACCCAACTACCGATTCTAACTTTACTTCTTGTTCGAGCTGTTGCTTTACTTCTTGTTCGAGCTGTTGCTTTACTTCTTGTTCGAGCTGTTGCTTTACTTCTTGTTCGAGCTGTTGCTTTACTTCTTCCCTAGCATCTTTTGTTGCTTCTTCCTTCAGAGACTGATATAACTTACTTTGTTTCCATTCACTTTCAGTATAAATCATCTTGTGCAACTCCTTCCGACTCTTGTTGGTGAATTTATAGACCAAGACCTTTTCTATTAATTCTATCACATCTCTTCTGAGAGATTCATCCCCTACCTCCTGAATAGCTCTTGTCATTAATGGCTTTACCTGTTGGCTAGCTTTAGCTTCAGACTCCACCACTAATTTAACAATATCTAATTGTACCGAACCCGTCTTTATTTGCTCTAACTCATCTAAATAAACTTGTTTGATATGGTTACTAGCTAGTAAAGGTTGATAGTGAATAGGTACGCCGGGGTCAAGACTCCTTTTCGCCCATACCACCACTGCTTGCCAATCTTGTTGAGGTTTATATTGACCGATGTAAACAAATAATTCTGTCAAAAACCGCCAGTAAAAATTATTATCTTTCTGGAACTGTACTTCCAGAAAATAGATTGGTTGATTTGATGAAACATTAGTAGGTAAAAATAAGCCATCCATAGTTCTGGCTAGTTCTTTTACTTCTACAGATGTAAATTGATAGGCTTGAGCTAAGGTAGGTTGTTTGCCAATTAATTCAAACAGAAGTCCTGGACAGGTTTGGAACAGTTCATAGAAAATTGTATCCGTTCTCATCTATCGCTTCAATATATTAATCTGGTTTGCTGGTTATCATTGTATCAGCTATTCGCACGAAAGCACAAAAACTGGTCGGGAGGACAGCCCAGACTTGCCCTGCACTTCGGCTACGCGGTAGTCGAAGGGTTTCGTTACCTCAACGGAACCTACGAAAAATCAACTTACTAAATGGCCCAAAAAAGAAGTTCCATTCCAAAATGCTGTGGTGGGCAATGCCCACCCTACGAATTTCTCCTAAATCTAGGCTTACTCATCTGTGTTCATCTGTGTTCATCTGCGGTTCAAATTAAGGCAAACTGTATTTAAAATTCACATCTCCCTCATAGCCAGACACTTCCGCTAATCTTTCTAAAGTTTGAGTTCCGGGATATTTCTGCCCTTGTATCTCCCAAGTGGGATAAGATTTAATCTCAGCTTCATTACAAGCCTGTGGTTGAGGATTCTTTCCCCTAGGATCGCATTCGATATAGTTAATTTCTTGGAAAGCTCTTGTGCCAAAAAGCTGCTTTTGGTCGTAACAGTGAGGACACCAATAAGCCCCAAACTTCTTCGCTCCAATGGCAGTCAAATGCTGGGCCAAAGATATTTCAGCTTTTCCAGAAGTAGTACTAATGTCCCAGCCATAAGGTGCTGTAGGTTGAGTTGTGGCTTGAGGAATGATATTGCTTTCCACTACAGATTGAGAGTCAAGAGAATAAATCCCTAAAGTACCTACCAAAGTCACCATCCCCACAATAACCCCGGTAAAGAAAATTTGGCCAATATCTTCCCAATCTCGACCGAAGATAGTCAATATTAAGAGACTGGCACAGAAAATAGCAGAGCCAATACAATAATAACAAACAGCATTGAGCTTAGTAAACAAGATATACATTAGATAACTGCTGAAAACTGTCATTGCGGTGGCACCAATTAATAACAGCAGCCAAGTAACATTTTCTAATGTAGTTCTCAATTTCTTATTATTCTCTGGCTTCACCATTAAAGGAGCAAGAGAAAAAGTAGCCATGCTAGTATAGGCCAGAGAGCCAAAAAGACTGAGAGGCAAACCAAAGATAGAAGCATAGCTACTGTCCAGAACGCTATTGCAACTAGCAGCTGATTCTACCGCCTCAGCGCTACAGACTACCCCTCCACCAGAAAGCTTCACCACAGTGAGATAGATCGTTAGCAAGGCTCCTACAATAGCGATCGCCCCGATTAAAGGGCGAGACCAGCGATAAATCCAGGGTTGAGAACGTCGGCGGATCATAGTAGGTAAATCAATAATCAAAATTTATTTCAGTCTAACTGAGGAAACCGATTTTTTCCTTTGCTCTGACACCACAACAGTCATCTTGGCAGCTTCTACAAACTGAGATACCCTGATCGGGTCAATAGGGTTGCCAATTTTCCCATGCCGTTTCAGGGAACTGGCCACAATGGCCCCGTCTGCTGCTTCCATGAGAGAACCGATATTGTCCCAGTTAGCACCGCTACCGACGAAAACAGGAGTATCCCCTGCTGCTGCTACGGCTAATTCTAGATCTTCTACAGTAGGAGCGCTGCCGGTTGCCCAACCGGAGATAATCACTCCATCAGCCAAACCTCTTTCAATGGTGTCCTTCACTGCGGTAGTTAAATTAGGTGTTCCCAGAGGGCGAGCGTGTTTTACCAGTACGTCGGCTAAAATTGCCACCTCACTGCCTAATTCCCGGCGATAACGGAGCAGTTGATGAGCATTTCCCTCAATTATGCCCTGATCTGTAGCCATGACTCCAGTGAGGACGTTGACTCGAATAAATTGGGCATTGACACAAGAGGCGATGGCCATGGCACTGCTAGCGTCATTGCGCAACACATTGATGCCCATAGGTAAAGCAACCAGGTCCATCAGGCGATCCACAATTAAAGTCATGGCGCTCACTACTGCCGGGTCTACTCCCTCCTTAGTAAAAGGAGCGTCAAAGAAATTTTCCACTATAATGCCATCAACTCCTCCTGCTGCCAAAGCAGTTGCTTCTTGCTCTGCCCGGTCCATCACTGCTTTTAACTTTCCTCCCCAACGAGCCGATGCTGGCAAGGGCAAAAGGTGAACCACGCCGATAATAGGCTTGGTGGTCTTAAAAATTCTTGCGTTATTCACAATACCTCTATCTGAATCCTGATGCCGCGCCAAAAAAGTTGGATTTCATTATACTTTTTTGGCTGATAGCTATTGTAATTCCTCTAGTTTCTGTTACAATTTATTTACATAGCAAAAATAAACGATAATGCATGGGCAATAAGCCAACCATTGCTATTTCTCATCTAGGCTGCGAAAAAAATCGCATTGATTCAGAACACATGCTGGGATTACTGGCTAACGCTGGCTATCATGTGGATGGGAATGAGGAATTAGCAGATTACGTAATTGTTAATACTTGTAGTTTTATTCAAGCTGCACGAGAAGAGTCGGTAAGAACTCTAGTAGAACTGGCAGAAGCGAAGAAAAGGATAATTATTGCTGGCTGCATGGCGCAGCACTTTCAGGAACAACTGCTGGAAGAGTTGCCGGAAGCAGTAGCCTTAGTCGGAACTGGAGATTACCAAAATATAGTTCAAACTGTAGAACGGGTAGAAGCGGGAGAAATAGTTAAAGATATTTCCAGCAATCCTACTTATCTGGCAGATGAATTTACCCCTCGCTACCGCACTACTACAGAGGCAGTGGCTTACTTGAGGGTGGCAGAAGGCTGCGATTACAACTGCTCTTTTTGCATTATTCCCCAGCTTCGGGGCAAACAGCGATCGCGTTCCATTGAGTCTATTGTAGCGGAAGCAAAGCAGCTAGCAGCCCAAGGAGTACAAGAAATAATCCTGATTTCCCAAATTACTACTAATTACGGCTTGGATTTGTACGGTTCGCCAAAATTGGCAGAATTACTCCGGGAGTTAGGCAAAGTAGACATTCCCTGGATTCGCATTCACTATGCTTATCCTACAGGACTGACGGACAAGGTTATAGAAGCTATAGCAGAAACCCCCAACGTTCTGCCTTATTTAGATTTGCCCCTGCAGCATTCTCACCCAGAAATTCTCCGGGCCATGAATCGCCCCTGGCAAGGTTGGGTCAATGACCAGATTATCAGCAAAATTAAAGATTTGCTGCCTGTGGCAATCTTGCGCACAACATTTATTGTTGGTTTTCCCGGAGAAACTGCACAACATTTTCAAAATCTGTTACAATTTGTAAAGAAGCACGAATTCGATCATGTAGGAGTCTTTACCTTCTCCTCAGAAGAAGAGGCTGCTGCATCGAGTCTGCCCAATCCAGTTCCCCAAGAGATAATGGACCAACGTCGAAATGCTTTGATGGAAGTCCAGCAACCAATAGCTGCTCGAAAAAATCAAGCTTGTGTGGGTAAAACCGTGGACGTGCTGATCGAGCAGGAAAATCCCCAAACAAAAGAGGCGAACGGTCGCTCGGAACGGTTTTCCCATGAGGTAGATGGATTGGTTTATGTTGAAGGTGGCGCAGGGTATTTGGGTTCAATCGTGCAAGTAAAAATTACAGCAGCAAATGTTTATGACTTAAAAGGTCATGTGGTGCTGTAGGGGCGCACACTGCGACTTCGCGGCCCCTGAGAGCTCGCCCTGAGCGAAGCGCAAGGGTAGTCGAAGGGCAGTGACAGGCATGCGCCCCAACAAAACAAAAGTTTTCGTAAAGAAAAGTAAAGAGACAAAAAATTACTTATGACAGTTTCCTTCGACAGCTTAGGACTATCTGAAGAGCGGGTGGCACAACTAGAAGCACTAGGCTTTGTTAGCCCCACTTCAATTCAAGAGCAAGCAATTCCACAACTTCTAGAAGGTCGCGACGTAGTAGGCCAATCCCAAACGGGAACGGGGAAAACGGCAGCATATTCCTTACCAATTTTAGAAAGAATCGATACCCATAATCGGGAGGTTCAAGCTTTAATTCTCACACCTACCAGGGAGTTAGCCCAACAAGTAGCCCAGGCAATTAAAGAGTTTTCTCACGATCGCAAGCTCTACATTCTCACTGTTTATGGCGGTCAATCCATTGAAAGGCAAATTCGCAGTCTGGAAAGGGGCTCTCAAATAGTAGTGGGAACCCCAGGGCGGATTATCGATTTGTTAGAGCGGGGAAAATTATATTTAGACCAGTTGCGTTGGGCGGTGCTGGATGAAGCCGATGAAATGTTGAGCATGGGCTTTATCGACGATGTGAAGAAAATTCTTTCTCAAACATCCAGGGAGCGTCAAACTGCCTGTTTCTCTGCCACCATGCCTCGAGCAATTCGGGATTTAATTGAGCAATTCTTGAACAATCCGGTGACAGTAACGGTGGCTCAACCGAAAGCAGCTCCAGCAAAAATAGATCAGCTATATTATATGATACCGCGTGGTTGGTCGAAGATGAAGGCGCTTCAACCAATTTTGGAGGTAGAGAGTCCGGAATCAGCAATTATTTTCGTGCGCACCAAGCAAACTGCAGCGGAACTCACATCTAAGTTACAGGAAGGCGGTCAAAGTGTAGACGAGTATCACGGGAACCTGAGCCAAATACAACGGGAACGGCTGGTAAATCGCTTCCGGGATAGTAAAGTTCGCTTAGTAGTGGCTACAGATATTGCAGCTCGCGGTTTAGACGTGCAAAATTTGAGCCACGTTATCAATTACGACCTGCCGGATAATGTAGAAACTTACATTCACCGCATTGGTCGTACCGGTCGAGCAGGAAAGACAGGCAGGGCTATTTCCTTAGTCTATCCCATTGAGCGGCGGATGTTGCGGCAAATCGAGCGGCGGGTACGTCAAAGTTTAGTGGCTTGTAAGATTCCCAATCGAGCCCAGGTAGAAGGGCAACGATTGGCTAAACTGCAAGCTCGGATTAAAGAAACTTTGACTGGAGAAAGGATGGCCTCCTTCTTGCCTCTGGTGAGGGAATTGAGCGACGAATACGATCCCCAGGCTATTGCTGCTGCTGCTTTACAAATGGTTTACGATCGCGATTGTCCCCACTGGATGAAAACTGATTGGGAAGTACCCACCTCCGTACTGCCCAAACCGAGTCGCAAGCGCAAACTAGATCGTACTGTTATCAAAAAACCAGTACTGCAAAACCAATAGATATCTCCAAAAACTAGGGGTGCAATCTTGATATATAAGGGTTTGAGAACCTTTTATGGAGATGTCTATCGGGTAAGTCAGCGGGATTTCTCCCGCTTCGTCCCCTAAGAACCGGACAAGCAACTCTCGCTGCATCCGGCTCAACCAGCTCCTTTTGAACTCGGTGTTTTTGCTGCTTCTTTCCCATCCTCACGGGTTTGTACCTTTTGGCTTTTACTCCGTTTTCCGGGGGGTTTTGTTCTCCCAGCTTTCAGCTTTTCTTGTATGCTGGGATTGGCAGCACCCAGGGCGTGTATGGTGTGGTGGCAGTCTTCGTGAACATATACCAGATTGTCGTATGTGTCCTTACCACCAAGGTGTCTTGGTTGTATATGGTGGACATGTAATCCTTCCCTACCTCCTAAGGGCTGTTCGCACCATGGACATTTGTAATTTTGCCATGCTGCTAATTTGTCTTTTCCTTTAGAGAACCTACCCATCGCTGTTGCTTCTTCTGTTTTAGCCTTACGCTTTTCCCAGTACTCCTTTAATAAAGGGTCGTCGGGACTACTTTTGTGAGCAACCAGCGTGTGACGTTGGATAGGAATCCAGGAAAGTTTTTCAATATACTGATGCTCTTTGTTTTTATTTCCAAAAACCCATTCGTCATTCCTTCCGGGACATAACTTCCCAAAGTATTTATCGGCTATCCACTTCGCCGATTTCTTAGGGTGGGTTCTTTTACCCCATCTCATCAGTTTCCACCAGATATAACTATCCAGTTTTGAGAAGATTTCCTTGGCAACTACTCCTTGGTGGTAGTTTCCCCAGCCTCTTATTTTTGGATTGAGGTCTCTAACCACTTTTTCCTCCGGGGCGCCTTTGAGACTCTTGAAGAGTTCTTTAAGGCCATCTTTGAAGTTTTTAATATTTTTACCGGAGGGCTTTATGAGTGTTATCATCCCTGATTTGCGCGTGGAACTCTTATACTTTCTGAAATTCCATCCGAGGAAGTCAAATCCTTCAGTTAAATGACTGATTCTTGATTTTTCTTCGGATAGTTCTAACCCTATTTTGGATAACCATTCTGAAATGATTGTCCTAGCTACTTCCGCATCTTCCCTGCTTTCTGTGAGAATTACAAAGTCATCGGCATAGCGGATTAGAGAGCGGTTGGTAGCGTTGTACCAGCCGCCGCCTGATTTTGTTCTTGAGTCCTTTGTCCATTTGTACTTAATCCCGAGGGCTTCTTCCATGCCATGCAAGGCAATATTAGCTAATAACGGGCTAATTATCCCCCCCTGAGGTGTTCCGGCTTCGGTGTCGTGGAATGCTCCTTGGTGGATGTATCCCGCCCTTAGCCATTCCTCCACTGCGGGAATTTGCCCAATTTATCCAATAATGGTTTGTGTGCGATGTTATCGAAACATCCAGAAATGTCCGCTTCAAACACCCACCATTTACGGGTTCTGTCCCCTTTAATATTCTGGAATATCCTTTGACGCGCGTCATGGGTGCTGCGGCCAGGTCTGAAGCCATATGATGTTGGTTCAAATGTGGCCTCCCATTGCGGCTCTAGTGCGTTTTTGACTATGCCTTGAAGGCATCTGTCAATGATGCTTGGAATTCCCAGGGGTCTTTTCTTGCCGTTGGATTTTGGGATGTAAATACGTCGCGTGGGGATAGGTTTCCAGCTTTTGTGGTTTTTCAGGGAATCGACCACCCTGCCCCTGTCTTCTGGACCCAATTTGGCCAGTTTATCTGTTCCCGGGGTGTTTTTACCCCTATTTAGCTGGGTTGCCTGTCGGACTGATATGAGTCTATTGGAGTAACTACGGAGCATCAGCCTTTGGAGGTCTTTCACCTTTTTCCAGTCGCCCTCCTGAGTCGCTCGGAAAATCCTACGTCTCAATTTCTCGACCGCCTTGTAAGCTTTGGGCCAATCGACCTCGTGCCACTTGGTGGGTCGTTCAGTTACAGTATCGTTTCTTAATTGAACCGAATCCATCCTTTTTCCTGTACGATTAGAGAATTGTTGCGTATGATTCCTTGTCTCGAAACCAGCTGTCGAAAGTCGGCACCCTTTCGAGTCGGGAATTTTCCCTGTCCAGCCACTTATAACCTGAGTGGTCTTTCGTGTTGCCTTTCGGCATACTGGCATTCGCTTTCTTCGACTATCTCTTACCGGCCTGAGAGTTATACCTCACCTTGCAGTTTGGCTACCGTCATCAATCGACCTAGGTGACGGACTCAAACCGGCTTACCCGGTTACACACAAAGAAGATGCGATGTTGAGGTCACCGTCTATACGCCAAGCCCTTGGGGTTCTACTAAGTTGTCAACTTCGTAATCGATTGTCTCAAGACCACAAGACTAATCCTAAGGCTGCTACATCCATTACCGCTTTAACAGATGTATCAATAATCATGACGCTTATAACGATTCCTTTCGTTGACCTGTCACATCTACCCCTAACGATGCTTCCCATTGCGGTATTCTGGTAGGCTTACGTATTATCCCTCTAGCTCTGATACAAACTGGTTCGGGAATCATCACAGTCCTTGTTCGGTTATCCGTACTGGCATCCTCCTAGGAAGTGTCGTTTTGGAACCCATTTTGACCGTTTTGTCCATCCCAGAATGCACCTTTGGGTGGGGTCAGGCTTTGAACCCTAAGCCTTTGCTGAAGTCGGCTCCAGGCTTCTTTGAGCGTCTCTCGGTCGCCCAATCTTGATTATTGTATCAAAGGGGGAGTAGGAAAATAGGTTTGGAGCTAGTAAGATATCAATACTGTTCCATATTGATTCTCAATCCCCAATATATAAACTAAAGCTTGTGGTTCTGAGTTTTTCTACTCCTAAATCAACTAGTTTGGAGCTTAACTCCAAATATTCTACTAACTGGCCTGGTTTAATCCAGGCTTATGGTTCTTATCTCCCAGTAAGGGATTCTACTCCGGTAGTTACTCTGCTGGAAGGCAATACTCCCCTCATCCCAGTTCCCACTATTGCTCGGGAAATAGGGCGGGGAGTCAAAGTATATGTTAAGTTCGACGGTCTCAATCCCACAGGAAGTTTTAAAGACCGGGGCATGACTCTGGCTATTTCCAAAGCCAAGGAAGAGGGAGCGAAGGCCGTAATTTGTGCCAGTACGGGGAATACTTCCGCTTCAGCAGCAGCTTACGCCTGTCGTGCAGCAATGCGGGCGTTTGTGATTATTCCCGATGGTTACGTGGCTTTGGGTAAGTTGGCTCAGGCTTTGCTTTATGGAGCGGAAGTAATTGCGGTCAAAGGCAATTTTGATCAAGCTTTACAAATAGTGCGGGATGTATCAAAGCACTATCCAGTAACTTTAGTTAATTCACTCAATCCTTATCGTTTGGAAGGACAAAAAACTGGCGCTTTTGAGGTGGTAGATACTTTAGGCGATGTACCAGATTGGTTGTGCATTCCGGTGGGTAATGCAGGAAATATTTCCGCTTATTGGCTGGGATTTTCTCAATATCGGGAGGCAGGGAAGTGCGATCGCCTGCCTAAAATGATGGGATTTCAAGCTGCTGGAGCTGCACCTTTGGTGAATAAAAAACCCATTGCTCATCCTGAAACTATTGCCACTGCAATCCGGATTGGCAACCCAGCCAGTTGGAAGAAGGCGGTGGCGGCGCAAAAGTCCAGTGGTGGAGAATTTAATTCGGTTACCGATAAGGAGATTTTAGCGGCTTATGGCTGGTTGGCATCAAAAGAAGGGGTGTTTTGCGAGCCTGCCAGCGCTACTTCTGTGGCGGGTTTGCTAAAGGTGAAGGATAGGGTTCCAGAAGGGGCGACGGTAGTTTGCGTTCTGACTGGCAATGGCTTGAAAGACCCGGATTGCGCGATCGACCATAGTGGGAATGCTGTTAAATCTGGTGTTGCTGCGGAGTTGGAAGCAGTGGCGAAGGTAATGGGTTTTTAGAGGAGAAGATTAGCAAAAAGCAAGTGTTAACAACAAAATACAGACGATTGGTTGTTGGTTGTTTGTTATTTGTTATTTGTTGTTAGATTTCCCCCGTAGGGTGGGCATTGCCCACCACAACATCTATCGCTATGGTTTAAAGCAGTATCAATAGTCTACTAACTCTCTGCAGTTACAATATTCTGAGAAAACTAGATCTTCTACCCAACTGGTTTTGACCGCACCCCAATCGCATCACCAAAAGAACGGAGGAAATATGAGTCAGGCAGATAAAGAAGATACCATGCGTGAAGAATACGATTTTTCTGGTGGCGTGCGTGGCAAACACTACCAGGCGTATAGGAAAGGAACGAATCTAGTGCTTTTAGACCCGGACATGGCCAAAATTTTCCAGGATTCTGCTGCTGTCAACTCAGCCCTAAGAATGCTAGTCCAAGTTGCTCGGGAAAATGTTTCCACCAAAGCTTAGGAGTTTATTAGTAGGTTGGATAGGGGTGTGGTCAAAAGTAGTTGTTTTCAGCTGAATCTGTAGAAAGTCAATTGTGGGGTAGCCGGATGGGCTGCCTCGCTTCCAGGGTAAGCCGCGACTTAAAATTCAACTGTTTTTGCTTAGGATAAAACTATATCGTTAAAACAACATTGAACTATGTCCGATAATCAAAAGGCTTTAACCCAAGAAAACTATATCGCAACAAAGGAAGCAGCCTTCCTTCTCAACTGTTTTTGACCGCACCCGTTGGATAGAGCGAGACCACAGGGATCTGCGAAGAGCCCGCTCTATCCAATACAAATATATTAGGGCGATCGCTTTATGGAAAGGGCGATCACTTCATGGAAAGGG
>JH610484.1 GCA_000252485.1 Prochloron didemni P4-Papua_New_Guinea
GGGTAAAGTCAAGAGAAACCCAGCTTACAACTAAGTAAAATAACCATATCATGTGATTTTGCCTATAAACCATGGTACAAACTGTCCAAGCTAAAGATATAGACCTGCGTTATTTAATAGATAATTTTGGGATTCAATTAGCGAGCGATGATAATTTTTTCCCAGAGTGGCAGAAGGACTTACCGGAAATTACAGATTTTGACAAACAACTTTTAGACCGAGTTAAAGCTGGTTTTATTAATCTCCTTCAATATCCTCCTCTACTTGAAGATGTAGTCAGGATGGCGGTATTGGATCCAATTTTATTTGTCGGTGGATTCTTTTTACATCCATTTTATCTTAAATCGGAACAATCCGTAGAATTAGTAACAGAAGATGAAGGAATTCTGGTCCAAGGTAAAATTGACACCTTAGTATTAAAAGACCACTTTTGGGTGATGGCGATCGAGTCAAAAAGGGCTTCCTACTCTACTGAAGCCGGACTAGCTCAACTGCTGGCTTATATGCTAGCAAACCCTCATGGGGAACAAAAAATAAATTACGGGATGATTACCACTGGTGGTACTTTTATTTTTGTGAAATTGCTCGGGGGAGAAATACCTCAGTATGCTCTCTCTAAAGGGTTTCGTACTCGTGACCCTGGAGAAAATCAGCTCTATGATGTATTGCGTATATTTAAGCATCTGAGTCAATTGGTAATCAAGGGATTGTGAGTAGCCCAGGAAACTTGTGTTGGGCAGTGAAGGCGACAGTCGAAGGGTTGAGCGATCGCTCAACCCAACCTACAATTGCTTATAATATGAAATACAAAAATTTTTGCTATAAATAGTGGCGTTGCATCGTAGTATAGATTCAGGTTATTCCGTAGGTTGAGAAACCGGGTTTCTGTCCAAAATTTTAGCATTAATCCTTAAAATAATAGAAGAAACCCGGTTTCTTGGCTGACTAATCCACATTTTTAGCGTGCCACTGAACTACAATTGTTTATAACACTATTGTATCTGTAGCAGGGCGTTTTTAGATTTGATATAACACTATAAAACCCTACCGATTGCCGGTTATCATTATAGTTAAAAAATCTAGTTCTCCTTTCTCTGTTAGCTGAGATGGTGCGTTACGAACGCACCCTACTATTTAATATTCCTTGTGCAAAAGTTTTCTAGTTACGAATTGATAGAATGTTTCTTACAATATGAAAACCAACGTTTATATTGTTGAATTTGGCGATCGTGTTCCTCCCCTTTGCCTTTCGTGTATAAGATGTAGCGATTCAATCCGACTTTATATTCATTCTCACCCCCCACTGACACAAAGCTAGAAATAAAAATTTTTTGTCAATCATGAGACCTGTAACATTTGGCATATGCTTATATGTATAAAGCGAAAATTTTATGTTGTCGTTTGAATTAATAGTGACCCTTCTGGAATTCGATCTTTTATAAAGGGAGGGAAAGAAGGTAAATAAAAAAGTGCAACTGTCAAAATTGCAAAAATGCTAACAATACGGTTTTTGTTTTTTTGGTACAATTCAAACGCTTTTTTTATTAAATCCATAATCAAAATTAAAGAAAAAGCTTAAAAAGCTAGACTATTTATAGCAAGGAGACAATGAACAATTAAGAATATAGCAACAAAGAATTGAAAAGTTTCTGTTTTTGAGAATAACACTGAGTGTTCCTCTCAAGCAAGAATATATAGCTCGTGATTAAGATAGCATGAGTCGAGCATAAACTCTAACTTAATCAGGACTTACGCAGCCACGCTATCATACCAAATTCGGTTTAAAAAGTATAGTCAAAGCTCTAGACACCGTCTGGGTTACAGGCTATTTTTTCCTCTACTGTGTAAAGCTGATTTGGTATCAGTAGTATCAGTAGGGTGCGTTCGCAACGCACCGCACCGCAACGCACCGCAACGCACCGCACCGCAACGCACCGCATTATCCATAGTGTCTTAGACCAAACTTTGCCTAACTCCTGTTAATGTTATTCAAAACACAACTCTCTGACTAAATAGTTATATTTTTTTACATTGTTCATTGAAAAATTGTTCATTGATTGGGAACTGGTAAATTGGGACAGAACAGTTCTGGTTTTTGCCGCACTTTCGGCAATCCCAACACAGTTAAAAGCATGAGAGTGCGACTACAAGTTAGAGCAGTAAACATGCTCACTAATACTCCGATCGCCAGAGTAAGAGCAAAACCCTTGACGAAACCAGAACCAAACCAAAACAGAGCTACGCAAGCAATTAAAGTAGTTACATTACTATCCAAAATGCTGGAAAATGCCCGATAAAAACCCGATTCCACCGAGCGATAGAGAGTCTTGCCCCTGCGTAATTCTTCTCTAGTACGCTCGAAAATCAGCACGTTAGCATCCACAGCCATGCCGATACTGAGAATGAAACCAGCAATTCCTGGTAAAGTCAAGGTGACACCGATTAAAGAATAACAGGCGAGAGTGAGAATGGTGTAAATAGCTAGGGCCAAATCCGCGATTAAACCTGGCAATCGGTAATAGACTCCCATAAAGATTAAGACCAAAATCAAACCAGCTACCGCAGCGTAAATACTCCGCTGGATGCTATCCTGTCCCAAAGTAGCCCCTACAGTGCGGTTTTCTACTACTTCTACAGGAAAAGGTAAAGCACCACCACGAATTTGCACTGCTAAGTCATTGGCGGTTTCAGCAGTAAAACTGCCAGTAATTACTGCTGCGCCACCAGTTATACCGGTTTCTGCGAACTCAGGACCAACCGTAGGAGCGCTGATAAGGCTATCATCCAGGAAGATGCCAATACTTCGTCCGGTTCCAGCTAAATTTTTAGTTAGTTCGGCAAACTTCCTTCCTCCAGCATTATCGAAGTTAATTGCTACTTCCCAACTAGTTCCCGATTGAGTTGGTTGAGGACGAGCGTCTGTAAGGTTTTCTCCTAGTAGACCCACTGATTCAAAGAGGTCGGCAATGGCTTGATTGGATTTTTGCAAAGATTCCCTCAGTTCAGCAATCTTTTCTTCATTCTCCCCTTCCTTGCTATTTTGCAGCAACAAATCTAACTCAGCCTCAGTGCTTCGCTGTACTTGGGATTCAATAGGAAACTGCTGTTCCGAACCCTGTTTTTGCTGCCGAAACTCTAGTCTTGCAGTTCCTCCCAAAACCCGTTCTGCTTGTTGAGGATCCGTAACTCCAGGAAGTTGCACCAGGATTTTCTCTTCTCCTACAGTTTGTACTTGGGGTTCCGCCACACCCAAACCGTCAATTCGATTTTCCAGCACTCTTTTAACTGCATTGAGGTCATCGAGACTTATTTGAGGAATTTCTTCTGTGGGAGAAATTTGAATTGTTAGTTGCGCCCCTCCCTTGAGGTCCAATCCCAGCTGAAGTGGCACTTTGACTAATAAAACGATAGCAGCCATTACCAGCACCAGAATCAGGGCTATTAAAGAACGCTGTTTTTGCATTGTTGTTGTTTGTTGGTTGTTTGTTGTTGGTTGTTGGTTGCCTGCACTGAGCGTAGTCGAAGTGTTGGTTGTTTGTTGCCTGCACTGAGCGTAGTCGAAGTGTTGGTTGTTTATGAATTTTGGCTGCTGTTTTCCATCATAGTATTCATTCCATCATAGTTTGTTGTTGGTTGCCTGCACTGAGCGCTTGCCCAGAGGGTCGTCGAAGGGTAGTCGAAGTGTTTGTTGTTTTAACTCCTCTTCCTCAAATTTGATTCCCCACCATTTTTTCTACCGCTTCCACAATTTTCGCAGGTTGAACAATAGTTAGATTTTCTAGAGTGCCGTTATAAGGAGTGGGAATGTCCTGAGAAGAAAGACGGAGAATCGGTGCATCTAATTCATCAAAGAGTTGTTCATTAATTAAAGCAGTCAATTCCGCTGCAATGCCTCCAGTTTTCATACATTCTTCCACAATAATTACCCGATGAGTTTTGCGGATTGAATCCCCAATCGTTTTCATATCCATGGGTTTGAGAGAAATCAAATCGATGAGTTCCGGATCGTAACCCTCTTTTTCTAATTGCTTCACCGCTTGGAGGCAATGGTGGCGCATGCGGGAATAGGTTATTATCGTAACGTCTTGACCAGGGCGAACTAGATCCGCTTTATCTAAAGGCAACCAGTATTCCGATGCAGGTAAATTTTCCTTTAAGTTATAGAGAAGGACATGCTCGAAGAATAAAACCGGGTTTTCGTCCCGAATGGCTGATTTGAGCAAGCCTTTCGCATTATAAGCTGTAGAACAGGCAACAATTTTCAAACCGGGAACTGCTTGAAAATAAGCTTCCAGTCGTTGGGAGTGTTCCGCACCCAACTGCCTTCCTACTCCTCCAGGACCCCTAATCACCATGGGGATTTTGAAGTTTCCTCCAGAAGTGTAGCGCAACATGCCCGCATTATTGGCAATTTGGTTGAAAGCCAGGAGCAAAAAGCCCATATTCATGCCTTCGATAATAGGGCGCAAACCTGTCATTGCCGCACCCACAGCCATACCCGTAAAGCTATTTTCCGCAATGGGGGTATCCACAACTCGCCATTGGCCGTATTTATTGTAGAGGTCTTTGGTGACTTTATAGGAACCGCCGTAGTGACCTACGTCTTCCCCCATAACTAAAACGGTGTCGTCCCGAGCCATTTCTTCGTCGATCGCCTCTCTGAGGGCGTTAAACATCAGAGTTTCTGCCATATTTGCTGCCTTCGCCTGTGATTGCAAATGCGATCCTACCACAGGCTAACTGTCTTCCCACTATTCCTATAGACTGGTGGTGGGCAATGCCGCACCCTACTCATCTGCGTTCAGAGTGGCACAGGCATCTTGCCTGTGAGTTCATCTGCGTTCATCTGCGTTCATCTGCGGTTAAAATTACAACATGACGAATAAAACTATTGGACTGGAAGACAATCTTTACCAGTATTTACAATCCGTATCTCTCAGAGAAACCAAAATTTTACAACAACTTCGCCAAGAAACAGCAAAACTGCCGATGGGGATGATGCAAATCGCCCCGGAACAAGGACAGTTTATGGCTTTGTTAGTACAATTAATGGGAGCGAAGAAAACTTTAGAAATAGGAGTATTTACAGGTTACAGTTCTCTCGCTGTGGCCTTGGCACTACCGGAAGATGGGAAAATAGTTGCTTGCGATGTGAATGAAGAATATACAGCCATGGCCCGTCGTTATTGGCAAAAAGCAGGAGTTACAGCTAAAATTGAACTCCATCTGGCGACCGCATTAGAAACTTTAGCTAAGTTAATCACTGCAGGAGAAACCAATAGTTTCGATTTTGCTTTCATTGATGGGGATAAGAGTAATTGTGCCGAATATTACGAGCAAGCATTGCAATTAATCCGTCCCGGGGGACTGATTGCGGTGGATAATGTACTCTGGTCTGGGAAAGTGGCTGACCCGGAAGTGCAGGATAATCGAACCAAGAATATTAGGGCTTTTAACCAAAAATTAAAAGAGGATAGCCGCATTCAACTGAGTCTAGTTCCCATTGCCGATGGTTTGACTTTGGCGCTGAAGCTTTAGCAGCTTTAATTTAAGTTGTTTTTGCTTTTCTTCCTGTCGCGCTTTTTTCTCCGGAGTGAGAGACTCGATACAGTAGGGACAGGAAACTCCTTCTTGATAATGCTCAGAAGTTTTGTCTTCATGGTTAATAGGATGTCCGCAACTGAGACACATGTCATAGGAACCCTTTTCTAAATCTTGGTTCACCGCCGTGCGATGGTCGAAAACAAAACATTCTCCTTGCCAAAGACTTTCTTCTTCGGGAACTTCTGCCAAATATTTGAGAATGCCTCCTTTCAGATGATAGACCTCAGTAAAGCCCTGACTTAAAAGATAGGAAGTGGCTTTTTCACAGCGGATGCCTCCAGTACAAAATAAAGCCAGTTTTTTCTGCTTCTGGGGGTCCAAGTGACCATGGACGTATTGGGGAAATTCTCGGAAGGATTCAGTTTCCGGGTTTTTCGCTCCCTTAAAACTGCCAATCTCTATTTCGTACTGGTTGCGAGTGTCTATTACCGTTACTTCCGGGTCGGCAATGAGTTGGTTCCAGTCCTTGGGGCTGACGTAGGTTCCTACTTGTTGGCTGGGTTGGACTTCAGGCATGCCTAAAGTGACGATTTCTTCCTTGAGGCGTACTTTCATCCGTTGGAAAGGAGGGGAAGAGGTGAAAGATTCTTTATGTTCTAAGTCCCCTAGGGCAGGATGGGAGCGGAGCCAAGCTAAAATGGCATCGATAGAGTGGCGAGAACCAGCAATAGTGCCGTTAATCCCTTCGGGAGCCAGGAGAATAGTTCCTTGGATTTCTAGCTCCAAACACCGTTGTAGCAAGGTTTCTTGCTTGGTTCTCAAATCTTCGAGGGAAAAAAATTTATAAAACGTGGCAACTACGGTCATGTTGTGTTACGGTAGGAGTGAGCTTGAAAGAGGAAGTGCTGAAAAAAATTTTTTCTCAAATTCCTTGACAAGGCAATTATTATTTGTATAATAGTAAAGACTCGGGGGTATAGCTCAGTTGGTAGTAGCACCTGCTTTGCAAGCAGGATGTCAGCGGTTCGAGTCCGCTTACCTCCACTTTTTCCCAGTTACCAGGGACCAGTTACCAGTCTCGGTGTAGTCAAAAGTAATTGTTTGGGCCTGAATATATATTTATCAACCGTGGGGTAGCCCTCTGGGCTGCCTAGCAATCGCGGGTAAGCCGCGACTTAAAATTCAACCTAAAAATGTGGATTAGATTTTAGCCAAGAAACCGGGTTTCTCTTATTATTTTAAGGATTGTGTTGAAACTTGGGAATATTCCCGGTTTCTCAATCCAGTCGTAGGTTGGGTTGAGGTAACGAAACCCAACAAACCCAGAAAACTTGTGTTGGGTTTCGCTATCGCTCAACCCAACCTACAATTGGTTATAACTCGCTTTCAGGATAAGCTA
>JH610485.1 GCA_000252485.1 Prochloron didemni P4-Papua_New_Guinea
CCTATGCTGATAGCAATTGTCAAGACCATTCTACCAATTGGTAACTAGAAAACTTTTGCACAAGGATTATTGCTCATGGTAAGATTACATCCGCAACCCACCCTACCAACAGCTGAAGAACTCCCTTGTTCTGACGAAACACCAGTGGATAACGAGATTCAAAATTACATTCCCAACCTACTGCTAACGGTTCTGAGTTCCATTTGGCAAAAACGCTCTGATTGGTTTTTCGCTGTAGATATGGGTATCTACTACTTGCTAGATGGTTCACGCCAGCCGGTGATTGTTCCTGACGGATTCCTCAGTATAGGAGTGAAGCGACAAAAAAATAATTCCCTTAGATTGAGTTACGTTCTCTGGGAAGAAGACTACATACCGCCGGTATGGGTCTTAGAAATAGTCTCCAAAACTTATGGGGGGGAATACTCAGAGAAAATGACTCGCTACGCAGAGTTAGGAGTTTTATACTATACCATCTACAATCCAGACTACCATGGTCGGGACAAACACAAGCCTTTTGAAGTATATCGCCTGGAAAAAGGAAAATACAAACTGCAGCAAGGAGAACCCTTTTGGATGCCAGAATTGGGATTGGGTATTGGACGAGGAACGGGAAGTTATACGGGACTATCCAGAGAATGGTTGTATTGGTACGATAGGGAAGGAAGACGTTGGCCCACACCAGAAGAAAACAGTTACCAACAACAGCAAAGAGCCCAACGGGCAAAGTTAGAGTTAGCTCACCAACAAGAAAAAGCCCAACAAGCAGAATTAGAGTTAGCTCACCAACAACAAAAAGCCCAACAAGCAGAATTAGAGTTAGCTCACCAACAACAAAAAGCCCAACAAACAGAGTTAGAGTTAGCTCACCAACGACAAAAAGCCCAACGGGCAGAATTAGAAAAAGAGGCTCTGCAAAGGCAAGCAATATCTCAATTACTCAAACTTGGTTTGAGTCCCCAACAGGTGGCAGAGTCTTTAGGTTTGTCTGTGGAAACTGTTATAAACTACCAATAACCTCAAGTTCTACAAGGGTAAATAATCAATAATCGATTTTTAAGGAGGAAAAAATGCAATTCAGCGTCATGAAAGGGAGAAATTTGTGGTGGTCTATATCCGCTGCCACTATTATAGGCACTATAGCGGCCATGGCCATCTCTTTTAGCCAATTTAGCGCTCCCTTGCTTCCCGGAATCGACTTTGTGGGGGGTACGAAATTGCAACTGACACTGGATTGTTCCGTAGTTGGTAACTGCGATCGACCAGTGCCAACTGGTGCAGTACAGGAGATTGTTACTGAGCAAAATTTGGGTAGTAGTAAAATACAAGTAATTGAAGATTATACTTTGTCAGTGCGCACCCAGAATTTAGATGTAGAACAGAGAACTAAATTACAAGCAGCGTTAAATGAGAAAGTTGGCCAGTTTGACCCAGAAACTATTCAGATCGATTCTGTGGGTCCGACAATTGGAGAAGAATTGTTAGTATCTGGTCTCTTGGCACTATTTGTGGCTTTCTTTGGCATTATTGTCTATCTCAGTTTTCGCTTTCAATTTGACTATGCTTTATTTGCCATTCTCGCGTTATTCCACGATGTTTTAATTACTGCTGGAGTTTTTTCTGTTCTTGGTTTAGTTGCGGGAGTGGAAGTTGACAGCTTGTTTTTAGTCGCTCTGTTGACAATTATTGGTTTTTCGGTCAACGATACGGTAGTAATTTACGATCGCATTCGAGAAAACATTAGCCAAAAGCCAGATCGTCCCATTCAAGCCACTGTAGATGATGCAGTGAATCAATCTTTAACCCGTTCGATTAATACCACAGTAACTACTTTATTACCCCTAGTTGCTATTTTCCTCTTTGGGGGACAAACCCTCAAGTTTTTTGCGCTCGCCTTAATTATTGGCTTCATTCTCGGTTCTTATTCTAGTATTTTCCTGGCCAGTACCTTATTATCTTGGTGGCGAGAACGGAACCAAGAACAAACTATGATTGATATGATTGAATGAATACTATGATTGACAACAGCAGCCAACAACAAACTATGATTGATATGATTGAATGAATACTATGATTGACAACAGCAGCCAAAATTCATAAACAACAAACAACAAACAACCAACAACAAACAACCAACAACCAACAACCGACAACCAACAATGACTCAAAACGATTTACAAAGAGAAATAGAAAGGTTATATCAGCTTACTATTTACGCTCGTTGGTCTTTGGTTATCGTTTGTTGGTTAACTCTCGGTATTTTTGGTATTTGGGGATTGAGAGAAGAAATTGCCCTATTGCAGCAATATTTGACTTGGGTCGCCGTCCGTTATGCTATTGCATATAACCGGATTTCTGCTTTATGTCTTAGTTTTTGCATTGGCATGACTGCAGCAGTTTTAATTAGGCAAAGTCAACATCTTCTCCAAGGATTTTCTGAGAAAGAAAAATATCGTTTAGAACAGCAGGTAAAAAAAATTCGCGCTGTGGGTTCCCGTCATGTTTTGTGGAAATGGGTCATTAACAAATAATAAACTATGATTGAATGAATACTATGATTGAACTATGCCACCAACAAACAACAAACAACAAACAACAAATAACAAACAACAAATAACAAACAACCAAATCGTTACTTTGCTGAGTGACTTTGGAGAACAGGATGTGTATGTGGGAGTGATGAAAGGCGCGATCGCCCTCATCAACCCTTCTCTCATAACCATCGATTTAACTCATCAAATCCCGCCCCAAAATATTGCTGCAGGTCGGTTTGCTTTAATGAATGCCTATGCTTATTTCCCCCCAGGAACGGTTCACGTAGCGGTAGTAGATCCGGGAGTTGGCAGCGAAAGACGGGGAGTGGCGGTGCAGTTTGCTACTGGTTATGTGGTGGCTCCCGATAATGGTCTTTTAAGCGGTATTCTCAGCCTATCTCCAGCTATTGCTGCAGTGGAGTTAACTAACTCCAACTATTGGAGAACATCTAATCCTAGTTCCACTTTTCACGGTCGAGATATTTTTGCCCCTGTAGGCGCTCATCTTGCTAGTGGGGTTCCCCTAACAGCTTTAGGAGATAGCATTGAACCCAATAGTTTGGTGTCCCTATCTATTAGAGAATACAAACTGACGGATACGGGTATTGTTGGTTCTATTCAATATGTGGATTATTTTGGCAACCTGATAACTAATATTCCTGCAGCTTTGGTGGAAGGGAAATGTTGGGCAGTTGAGCTAGGAGAAAGAATTATTTCTGGTGGTAAAACTTATAGCGATCGCCCTCCTGGAGAAGTTGTGGCTTTGGTAGGTAGTCATGGTTGGGTGGAAGTTGCAGTTAATGGCGGTAGTGCTAAGTTAAAGTTACAACTCCATTGGGGAGATTCCTTAGCGGTAGTTTTTGAGTAGAAGAGGTATCAGATGACAGAAAGACAATCAACTCAACCAGAAGTATACCAAGGTCAGTTTGGCGAATTTACCATTACTGAGGGCGATCGCCGAGAAGTGATGATCTATCGTGGCGGTTTAGTAACTGCAGCAACTAGTTTTGCTGTTGGTAGCGGTCTCCTGATTTGGTTCGGAGCAACTCCTACTATTTTACAAGCGCTCACTCCCTTATTTGCTCTTTTTTCTCTCGGTTTGGGTGTGAGTTTATTAACCATTCATATTTATTTAATCCCGTTACACCGAATGCTGCAAATGTTTTGGCTGACGGGAACAGTTGCAGCGGTAGCACTAGGGTGGCAAAGTCCAGAACCCCTGGCTTTATTTGTGTACAATCATCCTCTGACTCTCTTTGGGATTGGCTTTACTTTTGCCGCTTTGACGGGCATTTTCTTTAAAGAAGCTTTTTGTTTTAATCGTCTGGAAACAAAATTTTTAACTCCTGTAGTTCCTATGTTGCTTTTAGGACATATGGCAGGAGTAATTTCTGTGCCGATGGAAAGACTTTTCCTAGTTATTTGGGCTGTATCATTTGTTGTTTTTGCTTTGCGCAAAACCGTACAAGCTATTCCTGCAGATATTGGGGATAAGTCAGTGTTTACTTATCTCAAACAGCAACGTTCTGCAGTTAATAGTTAATAGCTCCTTCGGTCGAATTCAAAATTCAAAATTCAAAATTCAAAATTTAATTCGTGACGAACATCTGGGCTATTATGCCCCCTACTTGTAAAAGCCTTATTCCTCTTGGTTCTTAGCTTGTTGTCAATTTTCAGATTCGGTCGAGTTTTTTACTTAAAATCTCTTGACTGGTGTAGGGGCACACACCTCGGCTTCCCGGCCAGTGCCCTTCGACTTCGCTCAGGGACCGCGAAGTCGAACTGCGGTGGTTGGCAGAAGTCCGTGCCCCTTTACCAGTTATTATTCAAAGTTAGAACCAACCACCAATTAATACCAAGCAATCAAATCACAATGGATAGCGATCGCTACCATTATCCTCAGCAAAACCATTAGATCAAAATCGACTTTAACTCTCCCAAAGCCCCTTTAATTTCCAACATCAAAATTCCCTGTTTTACAGCCCTACTCGCTAGAACCAGGAATACTGCATCTTCGCCGCAGCTAGTCAAAACTCCGTAGCCTTGGTCTCCTTCCACATAGATTCTTTCAATACCACCTCGGGCCAGTTCTCCCCCTATTCTTTCCCCGAGAGAGAGCATTGCTGCCGACATGGCGGACACCCGCTCTTCATCCATACCCCCAGGTAAACTAGCAGCTAGAGCCAGACCGTCAGGGGTGACTAAAGCTGCACCTTGAACGTCATTGGTGCTGGAAACAAAATTGTCGAGAATATTGCTTAATTGTTCTGTATTAATGCCCATTTAGCTCTTCCTTCATCAGTCAATATTTTGATAATTATTTGCCTTCATTTCCCATTACATTGAGTCTGCACCGGTGGAAATCAAACGCCGAAATAAACGTTCCGTCCAACCTGTTTCTCGTAATACTGCGGCTGAGGATACTTCCACATATGCTTGCTCGATAAAAGCGAGATCAATCATACAGATTTTGCTCAGGGATTCTTTCAACTCCGACGGTTTGCTTTCAGCTATTAAACGTTTTTCTGCTTCCCGCACTACTGTGGCCATAGCTGGGACTACGTGCTGGGGATCGATACCAATGCGCACGTGAATCAGTCCGATGCGCCAGCGCCTATCTGCATAATCACCGCCCCAATTATCCATACCGGTAAACATTTCTGCAAACCACTCAATAAATGTTTCCCGCAAACGATGAATTCGTCCTTCTTTTTCTGTTAAGATAGCGTTCATTTCTTCATCTCGCCCCAGATAATCGTAGAATTTCTCTGCCATATCCGGTGCAATTTCTCGACCCCAGTCTGCATGGGATTGAAGTAGAGTTTTATCTTCGGCGGTAAAGAGCGATCTTTGCTCCATTTTGTTCATCAATTTATGGGAGTCTAATGCCACAGTTATAATCTCCTTGACTTTGATCACTAACTAAGCTATATTATCATTACGACAATTTTTGATCAAAAATTTTACAATCTCCAATAGACATCTGGAAAAACTGGGGATGCAATCTTGATATATAAGGGTTTCAGAACCTTTTCTTACCATTTCTAATACTTTAACAACATATTTGTTATGAAACTAATCCGGATTGATTGCTGATTTCTAACCGCCTTAATCGCAAATTTCCCATATTTTAAATATAGTCTATGCTGGTGCGTTACGAACGCACCCTACAACTAACACTTTCAACGGGATTAGGTATCGCGCAGGAAGCCTACTAAATTTTGCAGAAATGATTCACTCACAGCTTGTATTTCACTATAGTCTGCAGTGTCCTTATCTAAAAGTTGAAATTAATTGTTATTGTATTTGTTTGGATTTTTTCTCAGACCTCAAATGTATCTAAGGCTCTTTATTTAGTTGTAACAACACCACAGGGAAGCGCTATATATTTAAGTATTTGCACTAAGCACAAATGATTAAAAGAATAAAAATATTGGATAATTTCCGTTGAATTACTGAAAATTAAGCGATCGCGCAAATTGGATAACATCACTTTAAAGGCGATCCGCTTCGCGGATCGCCTTTAAAGCAATATGATTAACAACTACCTAACTGGTAACTGGTAACTGGTCACTGGTCACTGACAACTTGCTAAACTCTATCCCGCAGGAAACCAACTAAATTTTGCAGAAAAGATTGGCTCAGAGTATCTTTTTGCCCGGAGTTGGAGTTGAAGTTAGAGTTGGGTTCTGTAAGTGCTGGTTCTTCTAGTTCTGCAATAGGATTAACAGCAGCAACAACAATGGGCACTTCTTCTGCGATACCTACCATGATTAAGCGGAAGCCAATTTTTTGCACCTTTTCCACTGGCAATCCCAGTTGGGCCGCTATATCTTTGAGAGGTACTGTGCCGTTAGTATACTCCCACACTTGCCATTCCGACTGATTTAGGGGTAAATTGGGCTTGTGGTGGATAGTGCTAATTAAACCGGAGTCAATACCTGGCACTTTATCCTCTAAAGCTCTCCAATTTTTTAAAGCTCGCAAACCAACCAGAACCACTTCATTACCGGGAGTACTCAATCCGGTCATTTCTTCTGTTTGTAAAGGAGCTTTGGTGTTGAAGTGAAAACAAGCATCCTCTAGGGAGAATAAAGCGCAAACTTGGCGCATTACTTGGACATAAAATAAGATTTTGAGTTGTTCCGCTTCCAGCAAACCTTGGGATTTGAGACACAAACCGATGGGAGTATTCAAAGCACACATTTCTCCCATTTTAGACGCTGCGCCATCGGTCAACCATCCTCTTTTATCAATTAAGGAGACCAAACCTTTGTTGTCCAAGCGATTAGCCGCAGCTACTATTCTACCTTGGCGAAACCATATATAATGGTTTTGCTGTTTTCCAGAGTTGGGATGGATTTGGGAACGTAAAGATAGCAGACCTGTTTTCTTTCCTTGTTCCAGAAATTGAAATAGTTCTGCAAGGGAGAATTCTGATAAGTATCCGGTAATAGCCATGATTTCCTTTTGAGTGAGTAGTTGGTGAAAAAAACTTGGTAATTTATTTTCCCCATCAAAGGGGCAGTAATTAGGACAGATAGATATTGTTTTATACTTGTGGTATGCTAAGTAACAAGACATACCTGTTCCGCGTTGCTAGATTGTTGGATAAATTCTTGTACTAAAGCAATGGTTGCATTAGCTACGGCAGGAGGTTCGTTGGCATTAAGTTTAACTATGACTGGTGGTTTATTAGGGTCAATATATCCTAAAGCAATGGCTATATTTTCTTCTTCCCAAGCATCTTCACAGTCCGTATGAGTTAAACCGATAATCATGGGAATTTTAGCTCGTTGATTCATAAAAGAAAGAATGCGGCGAGCATTGCGAAATTGTTGCGGTCGGTGCGCTGCTACTAATAAGATATAAGCATGGGCTTTGCGGATTAAGATATCCCACATGAAGTCAAATCTGGATTGTCCCGGAGTTCCATACAGATGCAATGCCATTTTAGGGGTAAATTGTAGGCGACCGAAGTCGAAAGCTACTGTAGTTTTTGCTTTCATTTCTGCCGATTCGTCCGTGGTGCGGCGATCGGTATCTACCACTTCAATTTCACTGACAGAACGAATAAAGGTGGATTTTCCCGCCCCTACTGGTCCTGTCACCACTAAGCGCATGATTTCCATTGCTTTTTCTATCCTTTTGTTTGGTTCTTATACCTTAACAGTAGTTTTTGTAACCAAAATTAAAAAATAGTTAAAAACCATTATTTTATAATTTTGTTTGATATCAATTCCGGTAGCATCGGAATGATATAGCTAGGCGGACACTTCACCCCTATTCTATGATTGGTTTGTATCGCTATATCAGCTTATATCATGTCCGGTAGCATTATGATTGTATAATTATATAGCGCTACGCGCAATTCAAAATTCAAAATTCAAAATTCAAAAAGAGGCTATGACTAGGTTTCAGGCTTTATTAATGTCCTAACCTAAATGCGTAGTGCTATACATCGGCAATTTGATTGCCCCCCCTTGGTCCCCCCCACTGGGGGAAACAGGTAACTCACGGGGGCTAGACAAATTCTAGGTACGATATAGACGGACA
The DNA here is from genome assembly GCA_000252485.1 of Prochloron didemni P4-Papua_New_Guinea. Classification (GTDB taxonomy): domain Bacteria; phylum Cyanobacteriota; class Cyanobacteriia; order Cyanobacteriales; family Prochloraceae; genus Prochloron; species Prochloron didemni. Next base: position 8,091 of record JH610485.1, read on the forward strand.
TGATATTAATTATTCCAATGTAACCGGAAACGATATGACTGTAAATTGTCCAGTTTTGCCTCGTAATTATTCTTAAGTATTTTTACTGATTGGTTGAAAGATAGGAAAATAAAATGTATTGTTTTTGACAAAAAATAGAAAATAATTGAAAATCCAAAAAAGATTATTTATCAACACTTCACAAATTATTATTGTTATTAATTTTTTATTGTAAAGGTTGTATCTTCCGAATTTCCGAGTAAAAACCAGCAATCTTAAAATCTTCCCCTTGCTTTAGCAAAGTCTGGCGCAAACGTAAATTATCGCTGGCATACCAAATACGTTCTTGCCAATATCCAGCACCATTATCTATAGTTAAAGTGAGAGCTTCATCTTTAGCCAAAACATAGGAACCCGTTTTTATTTCCTCAGTTCCCATTTTCCTGAGAAATGTACCTTTTTGAGAATTCTCTCTATCTGCAATCAATACCAAAATATTAGAACCTATTTGCCTGGGTTGGTCCCAATCCACAGAATTATCCCAAGAAAACTTCATTCCTGCTACAATAGCATTGGTTGGAATTTGTTGTGTTGGTAACAGTTCCACTAACTCTTGTAAATCATCTGAGAGCATTTCTACTATAATTTCAGCTTGATTATTCTCCGTTTTTGCTGTATCTAGAAAGTAAATACTGCGCAGAGAAAACCATTTGCCTACCCAAAGCTGGATAAATTCTTTGATAGCCATTATTAATTTGTTATTGGTTGTTGGTTATTGGTTGTTGGTTGTTTTGTTGTTAGTTATTTTAGTTTCTATAGCAATCACCAGGAAGATTGCCACATTAGAGAGCAACCGCAGGTTGCTGGGTTAATAAATGTTCTAGGGAAATATTAGCAGCTTGACGTACCTGTGGGTCACTGTCTTTTGCCAAAAATCTCAGGGCTGCTATACTCTGATCACAATGAAGATGACCTAAAGCTTCCGCCAATCGCTGACGAATCAGCCAATCATGGGAACCAGCAAAACGGAGAAGATGTTCGAGAGCATCTATTGCGAGTATTTCTCCTAAAGCAGTGATCGCCGCTTGTTGCAATATTACTTCCTGGCTGTCCAAAGCCTCTAGCAACACTTTTTTAGCCCGAATATCTTTCAAATTACCTAAAGAAACCGCTGCACTAAAACGTACTAACCATTCTATATCCTCATAGAAAGCTCGCACCAGAGGTTCAAAGGCTCGCAAATCTCCCAAATAGCCCAAAGCACCGGCAGCATAAGCTCGAATGTTGTAATCTCTATCGCTTTCCAGTAACTTTACTAAAATGGGATAGCATTCCTCAGTAGGCTTCAACCCCAGACTGGATACTGCCATAGAGCGTACTGGTATTGTTGTATCGTTGAGAACTTTTTTGATTAAGGGGACTGCGTCTTCTGGAGGAACCTTGCGCAAAGAAACCAAAGCTAAAAGGCGATCGCGGGAGTTGGGACTTTCCAGTTGGCTTGCTATTTGCTTTAAATTGGGCTGAGTCATGGACAATACCTCAGAATCGGGAAACCGCCTTTTTTACAGATTGATTAGCATTATAATCGGAATTTAAGATTGGTTGATTTTCCATTCCATTTGTCGAAGAATACCTCTTAACATCGCCACTTCCTCAGAACTGAGATGATTGCGATTAAATAAACGGCGAAATTTCTCCATTCGCGCTGCAGTAGTATGGGGATAGAGATAACCGATTTGCAATAATATTCTTTCTAAATGATGATAAAAACCTTCTAAGGCATCTAAATTAGCTAGTTCCAGGTCGCAGGGCTGTGGGCCCCTAGGGTCGGTTTCCTGGGAGAGTCCATAGAGTTCGTAAGCGCAAACAGTCACGGCCTGGGCTAAATTTAAAACGGGATATTCCGGAGCTGCAGGAATAGAAAGAAAGCGCTGGGCATAGTTTAATTCTTTGTTACTCAGTCCTCGCTCTTCCGGACCGAAAATTAAAGCAGAATCCAGATTTTCTCCTAATAACCAGGGTAGAGCAATATGGGGCGGTTCTAATTCAGTCGGTAGGGAACGGGAACGGGCCGTGGTGGCGATCGCCCTTTGACACCCTTGTAAAGCTTCCGGTAAACTCCGGACTACCTGGGCTTGTTCTAAAACATCTTCTCCATGGACCGCCATCAGTTTTGCTTCTGGGTCTAAGGGGTCGCAGTGAGGATTGACCAAAACTAACCGTTCCAAGCCCATATTTTTCATGATCCGCGCTACTGAACCAACATTTAAGGCACCTGCTGGTTCTACCAGAATGATTCGCACTGCTTTTAGTTTCATCAAGGATTCCCAATTGCCGATTAATATAATACTAGTGCGATCATCTTAGTCGTAGTCTTACTTGTAGGTTGGGTTGAGGTAACGAAACCCAACAGCATGGGTTGTTGTGTTGGGTTTAGCCAAGAAACCGGGTTTCTTTTATCATTTTAGGACTTAATACCGAAATTTTGCTTCATAACCCGGTTTCTCAACCTAGAGCAAATAATAACCGCTCCTGTAGCAGATGAACACAGATGGATACAGATAATTCTTGAATATAAGAAATGCGATCGCTACAGTTTTTTCGTAGGGTGGGCATTGCCCACCACAGCATCTATCGCCTCCGTCAAAAGCAGTATCAATATATCTATTTCAGGACTTACGCAGCCACGCTATCAGTAGGGTGCGTGCTAGCACCACACTATCCATAGTGTCTTAGACCAAATTTTGCGTAAGCCCTGTTACTATACATCACTACCGAAATTTTAATCTTCTGGGTTAATTCCCATTTCTCGTAAACGCTGGGCTAACTTTTCTGCTCGTAGACGTTCGGTTTCAACTTGTTGTTGGAAAGTTTCAGCTCGTAGGCGTTCGTTTTCAGCTTGCTCCCGTTCCTCTTCAACCTGTTGTTGGAAAGTTTCAGCTCGTAGGCGTTCAGTTTCAGCTCGTAGGCGTTCATTTTCAGCTCGTAGGCGTTCATCTTTAACCTGTTGTTGGAAAGTTTCAGCTCGTAGGCGTTCGTTTTCAGCTTGCTGGCGTTCAGTTTCAGCTTGCTGGCGTTCCTCTTCAACCTGTTGTTGGAAAGTTTCAGCCTGTTGTGCCAAAGTTTTGATTGTGGTTTGTTCTTCTTTGATTAATTTCTCCACTATAGGAGGATTCAGCAGTTCTTGCACCGATAAAACTAGTTGAGGAAACTGACTAGAAACAATTGTTTCCTCTTCCGTAAAATCTACAAAATCATATCCCTCTTCTTTCTGAGAATTAGTAAACACCCTCACGAGTTTCTCTTTTGGGTCTACTATCCAATAGGAAGGAATTTTTGCTATTTCGTATTCATCACGTTTAACCACGTAATCATCCCGGCGATTGCTGCTGACTACTTCTATTACTAGAATCGGCTGTTCTTTAAAATCCAAAACTCCAGCTCCGGGACGATGAAGAACTTGTTCCCAAACATTTTGGCTAAATACTACCACATCTGGGATTCGAGATGTGTTGTCTTCCGTTCGCACTCCCGTTCCTAAAGCATTTGCCACTAAATCCAAGTTTTCAGCTGCAAAATAACGCTGTAACTTGTAAACTAAAAACTTGCAAATATTGGTATGTAAGTGTGTGGATGCTGGCATGGGTATTAGTTTTCCTCTCACTAACTCGTATCTAACATCTGGTTCGGCCACATATTCAAGATATTCTTGGAAAGTCAACAGATGTTCAATTTTAGGAGGTTCATCTACCTCCGTTGCTTTCTTGACAGTTTGAATCATTATTTAACTCTCTCCTGTTCCCTGATTTTACTATTTTATCCAATCTTAAATAAGATTTGGTAGTGCTAATTGGGTTTTGTCCACTTTCCCCCTAACCAAGCGGATATTAAGGGCTGGCCATGTTAATCCGGTTTTGTCGGAAACACAACAAGCGCTATAATAACACATAATCGCTCAGTACGACAAAGTCCCCTGGGGGAGTTTCTCATTTTTATTTGGGGCACTGCAAGGCGTAGAACGCTCGGAGGGAGCTATCAACCCCACTATTGACAAATACACATTCAGCTAGAAACAACTACTTTTGACCACACCCGATTTTGACCGCACCCCTATCGATAGATTAGAGACTGAGTATTATTGCCATATTTTTTCAATGAGCAAATAATAACCGCAGATGAACACAGATGAACACAGATGGATACAGATAAACTATCCACTATCAACTATCCACTATCCACTATCCACTATCAACTATCCACTACCAAGGATTGCCAATGGTAGTAAAGGCAGACCAAAAATAGGGATGGGAGAGTTGGATCTCAGGAGAAGGATCTCCTTCTTCAGGAACTACCGCAAGACTACCCCGAGGAGTTCTGACTTCTCCATCTTCCAAAGTAACTTGCCCAGAAATCATGGCCAGTTGGGCCTGTCGCAGAGCTTCCGCTTTAATAGGAACTTCTTGCAATTGCTCGTAGAATTGACTCATGAGGGCTAAGGTTCCCGCATCGCTTACATACCACAAGCTACCTACTGCAGATTTCACCCCTGCTTGGTGAGCCAGTCCCGCAAAACCCAATTCCGCTTCCTCATCCCCCACTGCAATTGTGGTGACTTCAATATTGTTTTGTGCTGATAGATTAACATTTCCTCCCGCTCCATCACTACTAGATGAGATATTGTCTGTGGTGATATTTCCTGTGGTGGCAGTTAGGGCGATCGCCCCTCCATCTCCATTTACTCCTCCTCCTATAGATATCGTGCCTCCACCAGTTATCTCTCTCACACTACCGGCACTACAGGCTGCTTGATCGCCACCAGAAAAGATATTTCCTGTGGTGATATTTCCTGCGGCAGTGAGGGCGATCGCCCCTCCATCTCCATTAGCAGATGAACGGTGATGTTCCCTAATAATTTATCACTATAAGAGCTTGTAAAGGAAAATGTAATATAAGTTTACATGGCCATATTGTCAGGACTCATTGCTACAGTTTTTTCAGAGTATTGTAACTGTAGGGAGTCAGGAGACTATTGATACTGCTTTTGACTACAGGGATAGATGCTGTGGTGGGCGATGCCCACCCTACTTCCATATTCCCCCCTTATGGAAGGGGGGTTAGGGGGATAAAAACCCAAGATTGACAATTGTTCATTGATTTCACAGTCCGTAGTTGACAGTAAAATACAAACCTTCCTCTTGAGCATTATTTCCCTTATTTTCTATATTTGTTAGGGGAACGGCATAGTCAACTCGCAAATTTAATCCCGGTAGCGGTTGCAAGAGGACTCCCAAACCAATACCCACAATTATATTATCGTCTTGGCTCAAGGGATTGGGATTATCATCCTTATTGAAGACGGTTCCCGCATCCACAAAAGGTGCTAATTGAAAAGTAGCAGTTCCAGTATTGTCGCGCTGTAAAGTAATTCTATCTTCAATGGACAAGCGAATACCATTGTCCCCAGCCAGGAAATTTTGACGAAAACCTCGCACTGATTGACCCCCACCGATAACAAACTGTTGGGAAGGTAAGAGACTATCGGGAGTGAGCTGCACATCGGCTTGTATAATTAAGAAGTTATTGGGATTGAGAATTTGTACTCGTTGTATTTGTCCTGACCAAGAGAAAAATTGACCGTCTGGAGTTGGATCTTCATTTTCCGTGGCATCAAATAATTTTGTGCCTAAATTAAATTGAGAGCGCAATGACCAAACACCGGATTGACCCCGTCGGAGGTAATCCTGAGCAAATTGAAAGACGCTAGTTGTGGTGACACCGTCTTCATCCGGTCCAATACCAAAACCAAAAGCTTCATCACCCAAGAAAGTCTGACCATCTTGATAGGTAAAACCAAAAGATAGGGCTAACTCCTGTCGGGGGTTGCGAATAAGAGGCTGGCGATAGGCAATTTCAAATAAATCCGATTTTCCCTCAATACCTAGATTATTGAAAGGTTGTTGAATTACTTCATTGCTATTGATTGAACTTTTTAACTTTAAGGTACCGTTCATGGCATTGAGGGGTAATTGATAGGTCAAGTCCCAGGTATTGGTACCACCAGCTAAAGTCCGCTTGTAGGAAGTGGAGAAGGAATCCCCAATCCCGGAAAAGTTGCCATAAGTAGCCGCTACAGTTATTTGTTCGGAACCAACGCTAGGAGGAGAATAGTTATCGATATTTACATGGGCACTGAAAGGGTTTGCTTCCGTTACCCGCACCACCAAGATGCTTTGATTTAATCCGGTTCCCTTTCTCAGACTGGCTTCTATATTTTCCACCAGGGGGTTGGTGCGCAACAAGCGCAATTGTTCTTCTAGCTTTCTGGGGTTGAGGGGGGTTGTTGCTCCCAGTCGTACCCGGTTGCGAATATAATCGGGGTCTAGATTGCGAACCCCTTCGATTCTAATTTCTTCGATTCCTCCTTCAATAATCTTAATTTCCACCACTCCCGTAGTGGAGACGGAATCAAAAATTGCTTCTGTAGTGATAAATTCACGAGCTAAATAGAGTTGGGTAATGGCATCTACTGCGAATTGTAATTCTTCTTGGGTTACTTCCCGCCCCGAGTATTTGTCGATGATGGGGAAAAGTTCCTCTTCCCCAAAGATAGTGCTGCCAGTTACGATAATTCGTTCCACATTGTACTTAGGGAGAGAGTTTTGAGCTAGGGGAATAGAACAGCTACTTTCGGCGGGGAAACAGCGATCGCCTATGGGACTCAACTCTTCCTGGAGGGAGCCACTGGGAACCTGTTCCACTAAGGTGTTGCCATAGCTGGGGCTAATCCAAACTAATCCCACCAGGGGGACAGGGGACAACCAAGACAAAATATATCTCCATCGCTTATATAGAATGAAATCAAAGTACTGGTTTACCATCTTACCCTCAATACAATAAAAGCCTGACCCGATTAATATCACCAATCTAGGCTTTGCTAGCTTTAAATTTTATAACCTATCAGGACTTACGCAAAATTTGCGCTTTATACACTATGGATAGTGTAGTGTTGGCACGCACCCTACCAATAGGGTGGCTGCGTAAGTCCTGCCCACGCTAAATTTAACGGCGTTGCATAATTGAGACATGAATAAATAAAAACAAGCTCTCTCTTTTTCCTCGTGGCACAGGCATCTTGCCTGTGACTTCCTCTACAGGCATCTTGCCTGTGACTTCCTCTTATTATCTTTCCTAAAGAATTATCAATGAATAATAGAAACGTAAAATGCCAACTACTAGATTAGGATTAGCCTCTTGTTTAGTCAATTAACCCACGGGATAACTCCAATCTATACTACAATTTCTTAAAGATGAGAATATCGCTTTTTATTAAAAATTGGCTGCGATCGCATTGACAAGGAATGCGGTCAAAAACAGTTGAATTTTATATTCTCAATAATCGCGGCTTACTCTTAGGCAGCCCAGACTTGCCCTGCGGGGGCTACCCCACGATTGATAAATACATATTCGGCCCCAAACAATTTTGACCACACCCCATTGACAAGGGACTGTAGATAGTTTATTATCTTCCCTAAAGACTTATAAATTAATAATTGAGACCGAAAATGCCAACTACGACTACATTAGGATTAGCTTCTCGTTTAGTCAATACTCTACTGAGTATTAAACCTCTAGCAGATTTTACGAAAAATCAAGCTCGCACAATGATGATTAAACGTGCGGAATCTATAGGAGTTCCTTGGCGAGATAATGTAAAAAAATTGCGCTCTCATGACTGGGAAGGGGAAATCAAAACAGTGGAAAACTCTCAGTTAGTTTATCCGGATTATTATCTCACTTCTTTCCATGCTTATGAAACAGGAAATTTGAGTTGGGATGCAGCTTTAGAAGTAGAGTCAGCAGCTTATGCAGTTCATGCCAAGATTTGGCCTGATGCTGGCAAAGAAGGGGATGCAAAACTGCGGCAGAGTTATCACCAGGTGCTGCAGGAACAAGTTTCTTTTCAGCCTCAAACTATTTTAGATTTGGGTTGCAGTGTGGGCATGAGTACTTTAACTCTGCAAGATATTTATCCAGAAGCTAAGATTACTGGAGTGGATTTATCTCCTTATTTCTTAGCTGTGGCTCAATATCGTTCTCAAGATAAAAATAAGAATAAGAAGATTAATTGGCTCCATGCTGCTGCTGAATCTATTGATTTACCAGCTGCTAGTTTTGACTTAATTTCTGCTTGTTTAATCTTCCACGAGTTGCCTCAAACAGCAGCAATTGAAATCTTTCGCGAAGCCAAAAGATTATTGCGACCTGGGGGTTATTTTGCTCTTATGGATATGAACCCTAATTCTCAATTTTTCCTCAAGTTGCCTCCTTATATTTTGACACTGTTGAAGAGTACGGAGCCGTATTTAGACCAATATATGTCTTTGGATATAGAACAAGCTTTAGTTGATGCTGGTTTTAATTCCCCCACTATTACCAGCAACAGTCCTCGTCATCGAACTATTGTCGCAATGAGCAATTAACAATTAACAATTAACAATTAACAATTAACAATTAACAATTAACAATTAACAATTAACGATGTACCTCATCAGTTCAAGGAACGCTAGATCTACTGCAAAATTTTGACTGACCCAGGCGATCGCTATTCTCCAAAAAGCCGATTGTGGCTTTTCCTTAAATATCATGGATACATGATTACAGTAAAATTACCTAATTATTAAAAATAAATTAAACAATTTAATCTCAATTCTCAAGCTAGCGGTGATTACGAATTGAAAGTTCGGTTTTACGGTTCCGGAAAAATCAATTATCCGGCTACTATCTAAAAAGAAAGAGGTAATTATAGCAACTGGCGGAGTTGATGGTGGTGAACAATTGGTCATTGCAAACTTTAAGCGATATTTTTCATCGGCATCAACTGATGCTAGGTGAAGGGGACAGCGCTTGTAACAATAACAATTCGTTGGCAAAGTTGGCTAAAGCGCGACTGAAAGCCCAAAGAAAATGGTGCGGTGCCATCGCCGCTTTGGAAAAGTTACTGGCTCGGGAAACTAAGAGTCTAAACACTAACCAGTGTGAGGGACTGATTTTATCCGCGCCTGCCCCAGTATTGAGTACAGATGTTTTGTTGGCTCGCTTTCAGACGGGAATTTTTACCAAGAAAGCATTTAATCCTCTTGCTTTAATGCCAGCCTCATGTCAAGAAAACATCCCAACTATTACCCCAAGGATAGCTCAACTGCCTTTACTACCCAATGACCCTATTTCCCAGGAATCATTTTGTCTGGCATTAACTAATAGTTTTAGTTTAGTAATGATTTTGGGCAAAAATTCCAGCGGCATTCCTGATTTTCAGTTTTCCTTCTCCCCAGAAATTATTCAGCAAACTTGGGCAACCTTGCGATCGCGTCTAGTAGTAACTAATCACCCTCAATTAAAACAGTTAGATTCCATAGTTGCTCAATTTACCCATTCTACTCCCGATTATAGCTTAGTTACCTACTTCAGTCACCAGTTGCTAGAAAATTTAGCCAATCTATCTCTACCGGAAATACCCATTTCTGGTGCAGCGGAAACTGATGCACCAGAAATGGAGCGGATCGAAGAACTCCCAGAGGTAGAATTACTAGAAGCTCTCAGCCACGAAATTCGCACCCCTCTGACTACCATTCGCACTTTAACTCGACTTTTATTGAAGAAACGCTGTCAGTTAACAGACAATGTTGTTAAGCGTCTGGAGTCTATCGACCGGGAATGTTGCGAACAAATAGACCGCATGGAATTAATTTTGCGAGCCACAGAATTGAGCAAGCAAGAACAACAACCGCAAGTTAGCCTGGTTCCCATGTGTTTGGGGCAGGTATTTCAACAGAGTATTCCCCGCTGGCGAGAACGGGCGCGACGGCGCAACGTTGTCTTGGATGTGGTGTTGCCCCCTAAGTTGCCGGAAGTAGTGAGTCACCCGGCAATGCTGGACCAGGTACTCACGGGGGTGATGGAGAATTTTACCCGCAGCTTGCCCCTTGGCGGTGAGGTTCGAGTAGAAGTGACTACAGCAGGCGATCGCCTTAAATTAGAATTTCAATCAGCTCATGAGAGTAATCCTTTCAAATCTCTCGGTCAACTGCTGGTATTCCAGCCTGAAACTGGTAGTCTCAGTCTCAATTTGGACGTGACCAAAAATCTTTTTCATGCATTAGGAGGTAAATTAACCGTGCGCCAGCGGCCTCAACAAGGGGAAATTTTTACTATTTTCTTGCCTTTGTTGAAGAACCAACAACATACTATGATTGAATGAGTACTATAGCAGTTGACAGTTGATAGCTCCTGAGGTCGAATTCAAAATTCAAAATTCAAAAAGCAGAGACAAGGAGAAGAGAAAAAGAGAGGCGATCGACACTTAATCGAGAAAATTAAAATGAAAGACGTTGTTTTTTTCAGAAAGAACTTGTATTTTGTCATCCCAATTATCTTTTTCTTGTTTCTGCTCGTTGATATCCCTAAAATCCTGCCAAATTTTAGTAGCAATCTTATCATCCCGAAGAAAATCTCCCCAGTTATCTTTAGCTCCTTCCGACCAGAGGACTCGATCTACGAATTCTGCAATCATGACGTAACGAATATGACTTGAATCTCGTAGTAATTCCTGCAGTTTTTCTTGACAATTCTTCACCGCATTGGTATGTAAATTTTCTAAAGTAGTTTGTAATATCTGGGCTTGGGAATTAGATTCATTAACTACCCCCTCTTGAACTACCTGATTGAGCAACGAGGATATTTCTTCTTCTGAGAGTCCTTTGTTTCTGAGCTCTTGTTGCTGAGTCTCAAGATTTGGATGACTATTGCACCACGTTTGTAAATCTTCCCCTAGTTTCTCAGCAGTTTGTCGCTCAAGTTCTTTATCATTATATGAATCGGGAATTACTTTCTTAACCAAAATACGAAGCGATTCAAGGGTTGAGATTGGAGCAAGCGAGAGAGGACTTAAATCGGGGTGCAACTTATCAAAGAATTCTCGGACAGTTCTTTGAACAATTGCTGCATAAGTTACATTAAAATTGATTAAAGTCTGAAACCCCAATTTTAAATTTTCAAACTCATCGGGAATCAGGGCATTAATATCTTCAAGAAATTTTAGATTTTGAGCATTGCTCAATTTTTGGAAACCTACCTTGCTCAATTTTTGGAAACCTACCTTATCTGCTAAAATGTCAGCAATTTCAATTTTTTTCTTCTCTAAAGAAGCTTGCATGCCTCCATCTAATTTTAAGAATTTCTGGGAAAGACGAGTGCGGATCCGATCCAAGTATTCCGCATAAGATTTCATATAAGAACCCCTTGTATTTCGGTCTTTTTCAATTAATGGAATCTCTTGCTGAGAGGGAACACCAGAATTATCTAGACTAGCTTGAATAACCGCTTCAACTTGGTCGGCAAAATCTTGATCTGGATGGTTACGGGTTCGTCTCGCCTCCTTGACTAACTCTTCAAGTTCATTGCTCAGATGTCCCCAGAGTTCGTTAAACTTTTTGGTAAAAAGTGTTCGGCTGTTGCCGTAATCGTCTAGAGCAGTTTTCGCTTGATTTAGTTCAGCCTCAATGGAATCCCGCCATTTCATTAAAGATTGTTGGCAATAACCAGCGTACTTTTTATCTAAATCATTAATCTTGCTACTCATGTAGTTGAGAACTTGGTCTAGCATTTGTTCGGTGCTGTCGCTGTTAGCACAGTTGGTGATAAAACATCGAGAAACAAGTAGATGATTTTCAGCAATTGTGGCCAAAAAATCTTGGCAATTGTCTCGATTATTAACTCCTTGATCTACGTAATTGTTTAGCACCATAAATGACCATTCCTCTAATGGTAATTCGGGAATAGCTTTACAAGCCGTATCGTATAAGCGCACATCTACATCAGCCCAATGATCTCCGCCTGCTGGTTTTGGCATCCTGACAAATAAAATGATGTCTACATCTTGCCCGAGAGATCTAATTAGTCGTTGTTCGTCTCCCGTTCCTGTATCCCCTAAACCGGGCATATCCACCAAGGCAAGTTTATCGATATCTTGGTTAGGAAACTGACAAATAATTCTTACTTCTCTGACAGCCAGATAATTAGTGTAAACACGCTCTCCTTCTAGGTTATCTTGGGCTACATATTCCCGAATTTGATTTTGGTCAATCTTGAGATCGGGTTGAGATAATAGTGGGGCATATTCTTCCAAATGTTGATGATAGCGACGTAGATGTTCGTACATCGCTTTAGATTCTGCTCGATCGGCAATAGTATCGGGCAAAGTTTGGCTAGGAAATGTGCTGGTAAACTCACTAATAGTCTGAGGCCTATTACCCAATTGCAATTTGGTATAGTAAGGAACAATAACCTGCTGTAAAAAAGATTCTTCCGTATGAAAAGACACTTCCCCATAGGTTGGGCCATGGGACTGGTGATAAATAGTGCTGCGAACCCCAGTACAATGAAGACGATTTCCATCAGGAATTTCGTCACCGGTCAAGCCTGTCAGACTTTGTAACAGACGACTTTTACCTTGTCTTGCTCGCCCTACTACCCCAATATTGACGGTGGTGCGTGAAAATCTTGCTTCAAGTCTTTTCAATGCATTCAGATGAGATTGAAGCTCCTGTTGTAATTTGAGAAAGTTGAGGGAATTCAATTTTTTAGCAGTTTCAGGATTGTTAGTACTGCTGAGAATGCGATCACGATCCTCTTGGAGTAGTTTCAGGCTGGAATCTAGAGTATTGAGATGATTAATCACCCTTTCAATACGCTGTGCTAGAGGTTGACGTTTCTCAATAATCTCATCGATGAGGGATGCTCTTGTTTCCGGCATGATCTAGTCCTTCAAATATTGACAACAGTTGACAGTTGATAGTTGACAGTTGATAGTTATACAGCAACCTGCGGTTGCTCTCACTCAATAGTAAACACTTTCATAGGCCGGTATATAGATGTACATATTGAGTCCAAGAAATGCTATATGCTAATCCTAGTTATTTACTATAGCACTTTTTAATAGTATTGCCAATATTTTCCTAAAATTAACAAAAATTAAAAATATAGCGTTTCTCTGACTTATGAGGTATCGTAATATTTGGCCGCTGGTTTAGTCATCTTTGTTTCAATCAAAAATAATATCTGTGTTTATCTGTGTTTATCTGCGGTTCAAACAACTAACTCTTTAATTGCTGCAGCAGTAGCGGGGGCCAGTAGAATACCATTGCGATAGTGACCTGTAGCTAGAAGAACCCGAGTCCAACCGGGTAATGGACCAATAACAGGAGCCGATCGCCCTTCGGGACGAGGACGCAACCCGGACCAACTGCGGACAATAGTAGCCTTTTCTAAAGCAGGACAAAAGGCGATCGCCTTCTTGCTCACTTCTTCTAACATCTCCGGTGTGGGGGTGATTTCCCCTTCCACGGTCGGAAATTCTACCGTCGCTCCTAGCCAATAAGAACCTTTTCCTAAAGGGAGGAGATGAACGTCTTCCGCGCTAATTACTGGTTGAAAGTCTTCATTCCCCAAAGTATCTTCTAGCTTTAATTCTAAAGCTTGTCCCAGTACTGGACGAATATCTATTTTTTCATTTAAACTCGCAGTTAAAGCCGTAGAACCCAATCCAGCAGCTACCACTAACCAATCTACATTCCATTTACCATTATGAGTCTCCAGGACAATTTTTTCACCGTGAGAATGGCACTGAGAACTAATTTTTTCTAGATTAACTCCAAACTGACAATTAACTCCATTCTGTTGCGCTGCAGCAATTAAAGCTTGAGTGAGAATAGTGGGATTCACTTGGCCATCGCCAGGAGAATAAATAGCTGCAGCAATCTTATCCCAAGCCACATGAGGACAATAATCTCTTACTTGTTCTGGCTGCCAAATTTGTAATTCCCAACCTTGAGAACGACGCATTTCCACCAGTCGTTCCCACTTAGGTAAATCCTCGGAGGTAAATAATAGTTGGAGAATGCCTTGACCATTGAAAGGTATTTCTCTTCCTGTCAGAGCTTCTAATTCCCTGATCAGGGAATCGTAGCGCTTCATACTGGCTTGTCGCAGCTGCCAGGCCCTACCCTTGGTTTTTCGACTAATTATACCGAATAAAATACCTAAAGCAGCAGTAGTAGCACCAGAGGGAGTTGTGTTGCGGTCCAGCAGAGTTATATTTAGTTGGGGAACTCGACTCAGTTCGTAAGCAATAGTAGCTCCCACTACACCCGCTCCGGCGATGGCTATTTCAGTCATATTAGCAGTTGACAGTTGATATTTATACAATAACCGGTTGGTTGCTCTCACTCAATACTAAATACATATGAATGTATTGGTTGCGTCCTAGTATAGATTGAGGTTATTCCATAGGTTGAGAAACCGGGTTTCTTTCCAAGATTTTAGCATTAATCTTTAAAAGAATAGAAGAAACCCGGCGAATTGGCTGACTAATCCAGATTTTTAGCGATCGTCTAATTGAATTTTTTGGGAAAATCCTTGATAACTACTCTATCGATAGATTAGAAACTGAGTTGAGATTGATTGTAGGTTGGGTTGAGGTAACGAAACCCAACACAACTTGCTGCTGTTGGGCGTTGCCCTGCACTTCGACTACGCGGTCCCTGAGTGCTTGCCCCGAGACTCGTCGAAGGGTAGCCGAGTTGGGTTGTCAAAATTAATTTTAGGTAATATCATATTAATATGAGACAAGAGAATACTCATATTAGGAATTTAAAATATGCCTTCCCAAGATAATTTTAATGAGTTCTTCCAAATACTAGAACAAAAAGCTTATACTGATGAAGATATTCAATATCTGATTCAAGAGCTGATTCAATTAAGCGGAAATAAAAAAGGCGCGATCGAGCAACTGGGAAAGTATATTATTAATATCGCCCAAGCAGAGAACATTCACATTGGCGATAAGCACATCCTTGAGTTAGATCAAGAAACGCTTAATAAACTAATTGAAAAACTAATTGAAGCTCTCAAGAAATCACAGTTCAAACCACCAGTAGGAATACCAGAAAATATTCCCCGTAGCGGCGCAGTAAAATTCGTCGGACGGGATGAGGTGCTTGTAGAATTACATCAGAAATTAAAGCAAAACCAAACTATTGCGATTACTGCTGCCATTACCGGCATGGGGGGAGTGGGGAAGACGGAACTAGCGCTGCAATACGCTGGATCCCACTGGAACCAGGGAACGTATCCCGGTGGAATTTGCTGGTTGGGAGCCAGACAAGCGGATGTAGGAAACCAGATTGTTAGCTTTGGCAGAACCTATTTAGATTTGAAGCCTCCAGAGGATTTCGATTTGTTGAGTCAGGTTAAATATTGCTGGCGCAACTGGCGAGAGGGACAAGTGTTGGTGGTGTTGGATGATGTGGTGGATTATGAAGGAATTAAAGCTTATTTACCTCCCGCTGAACCCCGTTTTTCTTTGCTCCTCACTAGCAGGCAAAAATTAGGTGCTTCCATCCAGCAATTAAATTTAAACGTGCTTTCGATAGCTGCAGCTTTGGAGTTGTTGAGGAGTTTGGTTGAGGATGACCAGCGGGTTGATGGGGAGTTGGAAGATGCCAAAGCTCTGTGTGAATGGTTGGGATATTTGCCTCTGGGATTGGAGTTGGTAGGGCGATTTCTGCGATTTGAGGAAGATTGGTCTTTGGCGGAAATGCTCCATGAGTTGCAAGAGATTAGTTTAGAAGCTGATGCTTTGGTGGAAAGAGGTGGGGATATGACTGCTGAAAGAGGAGTAGCTGCAGCTTTTGAATTGAGTTGGCAACGTTTAGAACAAAAGGCTCGCTTGTTAGGCTGTTGCTTGAGTTTATTTGCAGTTGCTCCTATTTCTTGGTCTTTGGTGCAAGATGTGAGGAAGGAGAAAAATACTAGGGATTTGAAGAAGGTTAGAGGGGTTTTGGTCAAGTTTAATTTGCTCAAGCGGGTGGGACAGGAAACTTATCAGCTTCACTCGTTAATTAAAGAGTTTTTCCGGGGAAAGTTGGAAGAGTTGGTTGTAGTGGATGATTATAAGTCTAGTTTTTGCCAAGTAATGGTAGGAAAGGCAAGGAAGATTCCTGAAAGGCCAATTAGGAAGGATATTGAAGCGGTTAGTTCTTCTATCCCTCATCTAAAAGAAGCAGCCACAACTTTTACCCATTGGATAACAGATGAAGATTTAATTTTGCCGTTTGTTGGTTTGGATAGCTTTTATCAAGGTCAAGGGTATTACGAACAAGCAAGACCTTGGTTAGAGAAATGTGTGTCAATAACGCGCGATCGTTTTGGGAAAGAACATTCATATGTAGCTGCTAGTCTCAACAATTTAGCTGGACTCTACCAGTCTCAAGGAAGATATTCAGAAGCAGAACCTTTATATCTAGAAGCCCTCCAGATGAAGAAGCGCTTGTTAGGAGAGGAAGATCCAGATGTAGCTACCAGTCTCAACAATTTAGCTGAACTATACAAGTCTCTAGGAAGATATTCAGAAGCAGAACCTTTCTATCTAAAAGCTCTCCAGATGTATAAGCTTTTGTTAGGAGAGGAACATCCATCTGTAGCTGACAGTCTTAATAATTTAGCCCTGCTCTACAAGTTTCAAGGAAGATATTCAGAAGCAGAACCTTTCTATCGAAAAGCTCTCCAGATGAGTAAGCACTTGTTAGGAGAGGAACATCTAAATATAGCTGACATTCTCAACAATTTAGCTGGACTTTACCAGTCTCAAGGAAAATATCAAGAAGCAGAACTTTTGTATCGAAAAGCTCTCCAGATGAGAAAGCGCTTGTTAGGAAAGGAACATCCATCTGTAGCTGCCAGTCTCAACAATTTAGCTTGGCTCTACCAGTCTCAAGGAAAATATTCAGAAGCAGAACCTTTATATCTAGAAGCTCTGGACATGAAAAAGCGCTTGTTAGGAGAGGAACATCCATCTGTAGCTACCAGTCTCCACAATTTAGCTGGACTCTATTATTCTCAAGAAAGATATTCAGAAGCAGAACATTTCTATCTAGAAGCTCTGAACATGAGAAAGAGCTTGTTAGGACAAAAACATCCAGATGTAGCTCACAGTCTCAACAATTTAGCTCTGCTCTACAAGTCTCAAGGAAAATATTTAGAAGCAGAACCTTTCTATCTAGAAGCTCTCCAGATGTATAAGCGCTTGTTGGGAGAGGAACATCCATCTGTAGCAAAAAGTCTCAACAATTTAGCTGCACTCTACTATTCTCAAGGAAGATATCAAGAAGCAGAACCCTTACTTCTTGAAGCTCTCCAGATGTATAAGTGCTTGTTAGGAGAGGAACATCCAGATATAGCTGAAAATCTCAACCATTTAGCTATGCTCTACTCTTCTCAAGGAAGATATTCAGAAGCTATAACCTTCTTTGAACAAGCCTTAGATATTGCCCAACGAACGCTAGGAGAAAATCATCCTAACACTGTTATTTTCCGCAATAATCTTAAAGTTTTAAACCTGATATTATTCGTACCGGAAGCGTTTGATAGATTAAGGGTTTGCCTTCTCCACTTTGTGAGTAAATTTGTAAGAAAATTTATAAGGAAAAGGAAATAAGAGCGTTATTTATCTCCTCAACTTCCAATCAAATCCATCTTATTGAAATTACAATCTAACCAAGTCGCCTAAAAGTAGATTGGTGGGCAGTGCCGCACCCTACGAACTGGGGGCTAGACAAATTATAGGTAGGGTGTGGTCAAAAGTAGTTGTTTGAGGTTGAATATGTAGAAAGTTAATTGTGGGGTAGCCCTCTGGGCTGCCTATCTTTTAGGGTAAGCCGCGACTCAAAATTCAACTGTTTTTGACCGCACCCGTCACAGGCAAGATTTGTGTCACAGGCAAGATTTGTGTCACAGGCAAGATTTGTGTCACAGGCAAGATTTGTGTCAC
>JH610486.1 GCA_000252485.1 Prochloron didemni P4-Papua_New_Guinea
TTATTTATATAATATATAAGTGTATTGGTGGGCGATGCCCACCCTACGAATTAACTAAAAGAAATGAGCGATCGCAGATTATACTGCTATAATCGAACAATAGTCTAGAGCAAGATTATTATAAATTTAACTAAATCAATATAGAGTAAACTAATGAATGGCAAAATCATAGGCGGACATTATAAAATAATCAAACAAATAGGGAGTGGCGGATTTGGGGATACCTATCTGGCCTAAAATATTAGATTGCCAGAAGAATCCCAATGTGTAGTTAAATTTCTCAAGCTAGAGGAACAATCTTTTTTAACAGAAACAGAAGTAACCAAGCGATTTGAACAAGAAGCTAAAATTCTGCAAAGATTGGGCAAACATCCTCAGATTCCTCAACTCTTCGCTTACTACTCGGAACATTTTTGTCTAGTGCAGGAGTTTATGGAAGGGAAGCGGTTAGATGAAGAAATCAAAGAGCAACAACAGTTAACTGAAGCCTCGGTGAAGGCAATGTTGCGAGATATTCTCGGAATCCTAGAATTCGTCCATGAAAATAATGTGATTCATAGAGATTTGAAACCTGCTAATTTAATTAGACGGAAATCGGATAACAAATTCGTTTTAATTGATTTTGGAGCTGTTAAAGAAATCTGGAACCAGATGAGTAGTGGTTCTCAAACAATCGTACCGGGTAAGACAACTATGATTAAAACTATCGCGATCGGTACTCCCGGCTACATGCCTCCAGAACAGCACCGAGGCATACCTAAATATAATAGCGATATCTATGCTTTGGGAATAATCGCTCTTGAAGCTTTAACCGGAATGTCCTCGGCAGAGATTGAAGATAACTTGCAAGCTTTAGGATCTACGGTGAAAGATATTCTCAAACACAAACAAGTAGCTTGTAGTCATAAATTAGCAAGAATCTTAGATAAGATGGTTGCCAATTCTTACGTTCTGCGCTACCAGTCAGCCAGAGAAGTATTGAAAGATTTAGAAGAAAATAGCTCGGTTTTTAATCAAGGGCAATTATGGGGTAAAGGGAAAGGCAAACTATGGGGTTTGGCTGCGGTAGGTGTTGCGGCATTGTTTATCTCTTTATTACCTTCTTTTTTAAATGCTTATAAATTAGAAAGTGAGGCTGCTGGTTTAATCGAGGAAGAAGAATATGAAGAAGCACTGGATAAATACGATGATCTGATAGAAATAAAACCAAAAACAGCATATATTTGGGTTTTACGAGGCTATCCTCTCAGTCATTTGCAACGTTTTCAAGAGCAGTTAGAATCTTGTAATCAAGCCATTGAACTCAAACCCCAGTTTTTGGAAGCTTTAAACTGTAAGGGATTGGCTTTACACAACTTAGGCAAAATCGATAGATTAGGAAGTGGGTATTTCTGCTAGCTACTCTATCGATAGATTAGACAGTGGGTATTTTTCCTAGCTACTCTATCGATAGATTAGACAGTGGGTATTTTTCCTAGCTACTTTGTCGATAGATTAGGA
>JH610487.1 GCA_000252485.1 Prochloron didemni P4-Papua_New_Guinea
AAACAGTGGGTATTTCTGTTAGCTACTTTATCGATAGATTAGACAGTGGGTATTTCTGTTAGCTACTTTATCGATAGATTAGACAGTGGGTATTTTTGCTGGCTACTCTATCGATAGATTAGACAATGGGTATTTTTGCTAGCTACTCTATTGATAGATTAGGAGCAGCGAAAAATAAGCGAAGAGATCTAAACAAGAAAATTCTCTAATCTCTTAACGGGTGCGGTCAAAAACAGTTGAATTTTATATTCTCAATAGTAGCAGCTTATCCTGAAAGCTAGGCAGCCCAGAGGGCTACCCCACAATTGACAAATACATATTTAGCAATTGTAGGTTGGGTTTCGCTATCACTCAACCCAACACAATAACCCGGTTGCTAAAGGAATAAAGACCAAAAACCCCGACGAGGTTGCACAAAGCTTCCTCTTTGTATAGGAATTAACTTGTTGAAGGCTTCGCTGGGGAAATCGCTACTGACAAAATTAAATAGTTGGGGATCTGCCGCAGAACATTCATTGCTATAATTGGAATTTGCAGGAAGATTTACAGGAGGATTTTTGGTTAAACAAACTACCCAGTTCCCGTCAATCTTGCCCCCAGCAAGGCGCAAATTTTCTAGTTCACCGCTATTATAATAAGACTGGAGACTATGGAAGAGTTGCTGTAATTGAGTGGGTAACAACCCGTTTAAACCACACTCCTCTAGAAAGATGTCGTATAGTTTCAGAACGATTCCAAAAATTTTACAACCAAAGAACTCTAGGTTTTCTGACCGTTGGAACTAACAATGGTTATCCGGTTCTTTGTGTACCTAAAGCTGAAGGAGATGATTGCAGTAACATTGATGAAGCTGTCTTGATAACTTTTAAAAAAGGTACGAATGCTAATGAAATTCTTCACAAGTTAAATGCACGTAGAACACAGATCGGTTCTGCTGTTCGACTTTAAGGGCTTATGTATATGCAATCTTCAATAAACTTTTAGTTTATTATATCGTAGGTTGGGTTGAGGTAACGAAACCCTTCGACTACGCTCAGGGCAAGCCCAACACAACAAGCCGTCCTGTTGGGTGGTCCCTGCCCTTCGGCTACCCTTCGACTTCGCTCAGGGCAAGCGCTCAGGGACCGCGGTAGTCGAAGGGTTTCGCTATGGCTTAACCCAACCTACAATTGCTTATAACTCAAGATTTCCCATATATATGATACATTAACTTCAACAAATTGTTGATAAACAAACAACCAACAACCAACAACCAACAACTAATTTATTTTCTTGTACTCATGGAAGCAATTGAATTTAAGACTATGGTCAATAACGGTAATATTGCCATTCCCCCTCAATACTCTTCTCAGTGGGAAGGGAAAGTCATTCGGGTCAACGTTTTAGAAGATAATCCAGGGGAAAAGAATGCTTATTTAAATGAGAAAAAAGATGAAGCTAATCCACTCAAAGGGAGCGTCATATTTGAGAGGGATCTAATTTCTCCCATTGATGAGAGTTGGAATGTAGATTGATGATTATTGTTGATACCCATGCCTGGATTTGGTATAGTATTTATAAGTTATTTGTAAATGCTTTAAGGTTGGATACCCCCCAGCCCCCCTCTCATTTGGGGGGAGAAGAAAAAGTCCCCCTTTGACAAGGGGGATTTAGGGGGATAGAACCTATCTATAGCAAATATTTTCGTAATTCATATTATCTCCCCAACGAACAAAAATTGACCTTATTGGAAATTAAAATTCGTCCTTCAATCGCAGCGAAAGTGTATTGGTGGGCGATGCCCACCCTACGAATTAACAGCGCAAAGTTTCAATGGTCTTTTAGAAAATTTCTGACAAATCTAAAACAAAGCCAGGTAGCACATTTTCTCCTGATAAAACGGTTGGAGAGCGCAAGATTTCTACTTTTTGCTGGGGACGAGATATTTCCACAATCTTCCTTTTCGGATCTATTAACCAACCCAACCTGGCTCCATTTTCAAGATACTCTTTCATTTTAGCTTGTAGGATGCTTAAAACATCTGAAGGAGAGCGCAACTCAACCACAAAATCGGGACAAAAAGGCAGAAATTTTTCTTGCTGTTCTAGGGTTAGAGTATTCCAGCGTTCTAGAGACACCCAAGAAGCATCGGGACTGCGATTTGCGCCGTTGGGTAATTTGAAACCGGTTGAAGAGTCAAAAGACTTGCCAAGTTTAGTTTGAATAGTCCAGGATCTGAGCTGATAAGTCAAATCCGCATTGTAATCCCCTGTTATTCCACCTGTTGGGGACATAATAATTAGTTCACCTTTTTTTGTCCGCTCGAACTTCAAATCCCGATGTTTCTGACACAATGTTAAAAATTGTTCGTCAGTTATTTTTAATTCTAATGAGAGCTTAGATGGTAAATAAACCACGGTTTTCTAGCAATGAATAATGAACAATGAACAATGAACAATGAGCAATGAACAATGAACAGTTAACAATTAACAATGAACAGTTTGATTAGAGGGTATAAATTATAACCTACATTCTACTCTTAAGAGTGTAGCATGAAGTACGAAATGTTGTTTTTTGTAATAATTGTTTACAATGTTTACATATTTCAATAAAACCTTATCAAGGCTTGCCCTGAGCGTAGCCGAAGGGGGGATTTAGGGGGATAGTCCTTCAAATCTTTGTCTCACAAAAGCTTCCGCAACATCTCTATCCTTTATTTCTCCATCCAAAGTTGCTCGCCAAAGTTGTGCCAAAATTTCTTTATAAACAGGTCCGGGGGGATAACCCATGTTTTGCAAATCTTTCCCATTTAAACTCACTTCAATCTTGGACAAGTGGTTGAGATATTGCCAAATAGTGCGGCGAATACTTTTAGCACTTCTAGCTGCTACTAAGATTAAAGTGGGTAATTTATACTGCCTCAAGAAACTAGCTATTTCACTGTTCAATTTACAATTAGGCAGAGTTTCTCTAATTTCTCTTTCTACTAACTCTAACTGTTGCAGTCCCTCGATACTATCTTTTGGCAATTGGAGATTTTCTGCTACATTACCTCTATACTTAGGAGGGAGAGCGGCAATTAATATTTCTAATCTCATTAACCAGTGCTGCTTGCCCTGAGCGCCGTCGAAGGGTAGGTTTTCAGAATCGAGCCAGCGCAACCAACGGGAAAGACAGCGTATTTGCCACCACAATTGTCGGTCTAAGACTAAAGTGGGGTGGAGACAGCGAAGTGCTTTGAGAGAGGCGAGTAATTGAATGGCTCCTTTCCAATAAGGGGCTTGGAGAATATATTTTAATTCTGCTCTCAGTCTGGTAGTTAGTGCTGGTGCGACTTTCTCCAATCCTTCATATACTCTACTCTCCATGGCGTAATGGATATAGGCTTCCGTTTCCGACTCAATGGTCATTCCCAGGCGCACTGCAAAGCGCACGGCGCGATAAATACGGGTGGGATCTTCGATAAAGCTGTTGGGGTGAAGAACTCGAATGAGGCGCGATCGCAAGTCTATTAATCCCCCAAAGAAATCCAGCAATTCTCCTTCTCTGGGAGATGTGAGTCTCAAAGCCAGGGCATTAATGGTAAAATCCCGACGATAAAGGTCTTGGCGAATAGAACTGGCTTCTACTTCTGGGTTAGCGGCAGGATAGGGATAAAATTCTGTTCGCGCCGTAGCAATATCCAGCCACAAGGAATCGAATTGGTTATCTTTATGCCACAACAGAGCAGCAGTTTGAAAAGCGCCGTGGACTGAAAGCCGAGCGTGGGGATAAACTCGTTGCAGTCCCCGAGCTAATTCCACTCCCGCACCATCTACTCCCTTGTAGCCGTCTACTACTAAATCGATATCTTGCAGCAATAAGGTTTCCTCTGGTTCCCCCAGGAGCAAGTCTCGAACGGCACCACCGACAAGATAAAGATGGCAACCTTGTTGTTGAGCTAAATCCGAGGCTAGTTCTAATAACTGCCAGAGTTGGGGATTGAGGCGATTTTTAATAGAAGGCAACAGACAAGCGCTTCTCAGTTCTGGGTCTTTTTCCTCCCCTTTTTCTCCTTTCTCTCTTTTCTCAAGACCCTCTCTTCTTTCTTGATGGAGTTCCCGCAACACGTCGGTACGGGTGACAATACCCACTAACTCTCCCAACTCTAAAACTGGCAGTCTCCCCACATCGTAAGTCACCATCAGAGATTCTATTTCTCTGAGAGAGGTTTCCGGGGTAATGGTTTTCAAATTGCTACTCATGTAGCCTTTTACTGGAGCGTGACTGAAACCGTGATGCAGTGCTAAATCTAAATCTCGTCGGGAAATAATCCCCACCAACTTTCCTTCTTTAGAAACCACCGACAGACCGGAATGACCATAGCGAAAGAGAATCCTTTGAGCTTGTTGGATGGTAGTTTCTGGTAAAATTGTCCGCACTGGAGAAGACATTAAATCTCTGGCAGTGGGGGGTTGAGGAATTTGAGTTTTGAGTTCCGCAAGCAATCCATTGAATACTGTCTCTGGAGCTTCTGTTTTGAGGCTTAAAGCAGCGGCGCTGGGATGTCCTCCCCCTCCCCAGGGAGCAAAGAGAGTGTGAAGATTGGTTTCTTCGATACGAGATCTTCCGATAACGGTGAATTTCTTTTCCTTTTTGTTTCTGGCTCTATATTCATGTCCCAAGAGCAAAGCATCGCTTTCCGTTAAATCCATCAACCTTCCCGTTAAACTGGACAATCCGGGGACGAAATCATCGGTAGCGATGGTTACCGCAGCAACGGTATAGCTCAGTACTGTTGACTTCTGCAGGTTTTCCAGCGCAATAGTCAATAATTCCTGCAATTGAGGAGATAATCCCGGTTGGATATATTCCGAGATTATCTTGACGTTAGCGGATTGCTCCATCAACCAAGCTAAAGCCCGAGCATCTCGCGGGGTTGTTTGCTCGTAGGTAAGGGAACCACTATCTACATGTATTCCCAGCGCCATTACCGTTGCTTCTTCAGCAGTAAGCTTAATGTTTGCTTGTTGCAGCAGCTCCACGATTAAGGTAGTAGTTGCTCCTACTGCTTCAATTTGAGTAAAAGTAGCTGGAATATCGCACTGGATATTTTGGTGGTGGTCGTAAATTTTGATTTCGGTTAACTGGGGTAAATCCAGCCATTGAGCGCAGTTACCCAGGCGATCGCGTTTTTGACTATCTACAATTGTCAGAGAGCGGATTGTTTCTGGATTGACGCTCTTGGTGTCAATGAGGGCAAACTCGTTGCGATATAAAGCCAAAAAATCCCGGACGGTGGGGTGGGCTCCTCCTGTCAGTACTATTCGGGAACCAACGAAAAGTCGCGTTAGACCCACTGCTGCTGCTACAGCGTCGAAATCAGCGGTTTGATGACACAAAATCAAATTCATTGCTCTTAATATTATTGGTTTTTAATTGCTCATTGCCATTGGTCCAAATCTCTAGTACACTACCAAAATGGAATAATTTGAGCGCTTGCCGTCTTGGGAGTTAAAAATGACTATTCTATTTCAATTATCACTCGCCGCTTTTGTATTGTTGTCTTTCGTCTTGGTGATAGGCGTTCCTGTGGCCTATGCCACCCCGGACAATTGGAAGGAATCTAAGCCCCTAGTCTGGGCTGGCTCCCTAGCTTGGGTTGTTTTAGTATTCCTTGTGGGTTTGCTCAACTTTTTCGTCATCTAAGAACCAACTCTCTATTACATTTAGCTAAAAAAAACAATTTAAGAGCGCCATGGCAGTTTTTGAGGGAACATTCACCCGCGATCCATCTTTATTCCGTTTTGCTATCGTTATTGCTCGCTTTAACGATCTGGTGACAGAGAAGTTGTTGTCCGGGTGTCAAGATTGCCTCAAGCGCCACGGTATCGATATTAATCCCCAGGGGACTCAAGTAGATTATATTTGGGTTCCAGGGTGTTTTGAAGTGCCCATGGTGGCTCGCCAAATGGCAATTTCCCGTCGTTATGATGGGGTTATTTGCCTCGGGGCAGTCATTCGGGGACAAACTCCCCATTTCGATTATGTGGCGGCTGAAGCGGCTAAAGGCATTGCTGCAGCAGCTTTTCAAACTGGAGTTCCAGTTATTTTCGGCATTCTGACAGCGGATAATATGACTCAAGCCTTGGAAAGGGCTGGGATTAAAAGCAATCATGGTTGGAATTACGCTCTCAATGCTTTGGAAATGGCTAGTTTGATGCAACAGTTTGGCGATCGCACCAATTCTCCCACTCTTCCTACTTTCCAAGATATTTCTGGAACCACTCCCGTTCTTCCGGTTTCTGCTGAAAAGGCCACGGTGCAAGAGTCTGAGTATCCGGAGCAAACAAGTTGAAATTTTTTTTCTGAAAGGGTTGACATCCGCTTTTAATTGTGTCATAGTTGATAAAAGGTTAGAAAATAATGCGGGTATAGCTCAGTGGTAGAGCGTCACCTTGCCAAGGTGAATGTCGCGCGTTCGAATCGCGTTACCCGCTTGAGGAGTATAATGTTGTGGCACTAAACAATAAGTTCCAGTGCAATTGGCTCGATCGCATAAATATTAATGGCAACTGAAGATAATCAAAAGGGAGCAGATTCGGACCTGGTTTCCACAGTTAAGCGGGTTCACAAAGCTGCTTTAGAATTAGAGGGGACTAAAGGCGCTCGTCGCAGCCAGGGAATTGAGAACATGGCTCTAGAGTTGGAAAGGGCTTTTGACCCAATCTTGGAAGCCAATACTCTAGATTTGGAAACCAGCCGGGAAATGGCCGTCCCGGAACTAATTTTGAATTGGTTAAAGCTGACCCCAGAAAGATTACAGAAGGCCATCGCCATTCTTCGTACCCTGGCAGAACTATCGGACCCCATCGAGCGTTTGATCGATGCTCGTTATCAACTCAATCCCGGTCAGACTTATTGTCAAAGAATGCCTTTGGGGGCGATCGCTCTGATTTACGAAGCTTTTCCCGAGTTGGGGGCGATCGCCGCTGGTTTGTGTCTCAAAAGCGGCAATAGTTTGATTTTGCGGGGAGGAAGCGAAGCCAGTCATTGCAATGGGGAAATTGTCAAGGCTTTACAAACAGCGCTGGAGTTGACAGATCTGCCTTCCGGTTGTTTAGAATTTCTCTGTCCAGAAGAAGGTTCTTCCATTCGGGATTTAGTCAGTCTGCACCAGTATATTAATTTAGTAATTCCTTACGGTCGTCCTAGTTTAATTCAACATACCATGGAATGTTCTACCGCTCCAGTTTTAAAGTCAGCCATGGGAAATTGCTATCTTTACTGGGGTTCCAGCGGGGATGTAAATTTAGTTCGGGAGACCATTGTAGATAGTCATCAAAGCGAACCAGACCCGGTTAATGCCATTGAGAAAGTTTTAATTAGTAGTGAACGGAAATCTTCTTTAGGAACTCTCTTTAATAGTCTGAAGGAAAAAGGATTTGAATTGCGAGGAGACGAGGGATTAGTGGAAGAGTTTCCCGAACATTTAACTCTTGCAAAAAAGTCGGAGTGGGGGCATCCTTATTTAGCCAAAATTGTTGCTTTTAAAGAAATTGATAGTTTGGATAAGGCTATTGCTTGGATCAATCAATATAGTAGCGGTCATGGGGATTGTTTGGTGAGCGAATCTTATCAAGAAACTCGCAAGTTTGCTATGGATATTGATAGTGCGTTAGTTTATATTAATTCTTCGCCGCGCTTTGAGCGCAATCCAAAAGGTGGCAATTCAGTATTTTTAGGCATGTCCAATCAAAAGGGAAATCGTCGCGGTTTGATTGGCTTGGAAACTTTTACTACTATTAAACAAGTGGTTCAAGGAGTTGATAGTTGATAGTGGATAGTTGATAGTGAATAGTTGATAGTGTAGGGTGCGTTCGTAACGCACCGCCGATCCCGCTCTTATCTGCGAAGTAGCCTAATTGACAGTGGATAGTTGATAGTTGATAGTCGATAGTTGATATATCAAACCTACTATATTATAAGGTTATAAGCAATTGTAGGTTGGGTCTCCCGATAGCTCAACCCAACAGCAAGGATTGTTGTGTTGGGTTTCGTTACCTCAACCCAACCTACGAAGAATAAACTCAAAGTCCCCCTTTGATAAGGGGGATTTAGGGGGATAAAACCTATTTATAGTAACCATTTTTGTATTTGCTCTAATTATATTTAAAAAATGCCAGCCAAAGATATTTATCACCATACTGTCAAAAAAGCTCTGGAAAAAAACGGTTGGACAATTACCGACGATCCTTTAACACTTAAAATTGGTCGTCGTTCCGCTATGATAGATTTGGGTGCAGAAAAATTAATTGCAGCTGAATTAGATAACCTAAAAATCGCTGTTGAAATTAAAAGTTTTCTTAATCCTTCTCCTTTAACAGACCTAGAAAATGCTCTCGGTCAATTTATCTTATATTCAAAAATTCTTAATTTGCAAGAACCAGAACGCAGATTATATTTAGCTATCAACAAACCTGTTTTAGAGGATATTTTTGCAGACCAAATCGGTCAATTAATCCTAGAAACTACAGATTTGAAATTACTTGTATTTGATTCAACCACGGAGGATATTGTACGGTGGATACCAGAGAATACTATGGCAAAATCATAGAAAATGCGATGAAAATATATGCTGCCTTGCCTTATCGTTACGGAGATGTGAATACCTATGTGATTGTTAGTAAAGATGGCAACCATTTTTTATTGATGGATGACGGTTGGCAAAATGGTTCCAGGGTCTATGGGGTGATTACCCATGTGGAAATTCGAGCAGATAAAATTTGGATTCAACGAGATGGGTTAGAATCTGGTATTACTGCAGATTTACTAGAGGCTGGAATCCCGAAAGATAAAATTGTCTTGGGATTTCAACCCCCTGAAGTACGTCCTTATACGGAATTTGCTGTTAATTAAATATAGCATTTCTTGGACTCATATGGTTGGCTATTTATTCTATCGATATAGTTTGATGGCAAAGGAAAAAAGCAGTTGTTAACCGCTGTGGTCAGTTTATAAATCGTAGGTTGGGTTGAGGTCACGAAACCCAACATCCAGCTTTTGGGCTGTTGGGTTTCGCTATCGCTTAACCCAACCTACAAATTTTTATAACTTCATGGAGAATTGGTATAACATTATTTTATCTGTAGCATTCTTTTTCAGATTTGATATTAGTTGGTAACAACTGGAGTGTATTCAAAAGTAGTCGAAGAGAGTTTTTTATATCAAATCTCCCCCTCCCCTAAATCCCCTCC
>JH610488.1 GCA_000252485.1 Prochloron didemni P4-Papua_New_Guinea
CCCACTGGGGGGAAACAGGGGGGACTTTTAGTATAGAAGTGTTGCCCTATTAGTAAAAGTTCTCGAACTGTTATTGTATTTGTAGCATTCTTTTTCGGATTTCATATTAGTAGGGTGGGCATTGCCCACCACAGCATCTATCGCTGCGGTCAGGGTGTGATCGCGCAGCGCCAGCGAAGCTGATCGCTAAAAGCGGCGCTGCGCGATCACGCAGTGGCAGGCTCCGCCTGATCGCAAACAGTTGAATTTTTAATTCTCAATAATCACGACTTACCCGCGATTTCAATTTACCTTTTTATTTTTTTAATCTTCGCTCTATCTCCTCACAGTAGTCGAGAAACTTACGTAGATTCTTGCGATCCATTCTTGTTCTGAAATCGTTTTCTATTATAAACCTCTCATAGTTATGGAAGTCATCAGGATTACGTATAACAAAGTATTTTCTGACAAGTGGCTTTTTCCCTGCTAGTGTGGAATGTAGACCATTATGCATATAGATATACACTAATTTTTCTGAATCATCCCTTGTTTCATTGAGGAAAAAAGTAAATCCTGTATTATAACTAACCTGGAGAGCGAATAAACGTTCCTTATTGTTAGATAATCTGGGAACGTAAAATGTTGGTAATGAACTTTCTTTTTCTTTAAGTTCTTGAGCAAGCCTCTGAAAAAACCAATGAATATTGTACAACCATTGCTCCAGTGCCTCTTTCTCAAGAAGAGCAAAAATAGGATAGAAATATTCTGCTTTAACTTTGTCTTTGCAATACCGATCGATATGAGCCTGTAATAGTGTTGCATTCTCTCCTGCCTGTTCGTGGACAAGAGGAGCATTAAATGCTGTGTATTTATTGACAAAGTTTCCAAATGATTGGGTCGATGGATTATAATCAACCAGTTCTATTTTAGGAAGATGTGTTTTTAATTCATTGTTCCACTTATCAAACGATAATTTAAGTTGCTCATGTAATTTTTCTCCTTCTTCTGTAACTTTCTCCTTCCAATCCCCAGTATTATAGTTAATGTCTTGTTTTCTCAATACTTTCTTAATAATTTCTTGTAATAATTTAATCTTTGTATCATTGTCTTCTGAATCAAAGGTTTGACATTGATGATCTACAATCGGAGACTTTTCCAATGCTTGATCGGACTTATTAATCCCGACAAGAAGAGGAAAAAGAGGGACAAGATTCGTCTGGTCTTCATTCGTCTGGTCTTCATTCGTCTGGTCTTCATTCATCTGGTTTTTAAATAAACTCACCTCCAGCGCACCTATTTCATATTTTACCCAAGAGCTTTGCACACTATCTGGTGTTACAATTACAATTCCTATGTTTGACTGCTTAAGTTTTTCTAAGATTTCTAAACGCCAAATTGTACTTGTTGGAATATCTTTGCTTAAAAAAACTTCGACGTAATCTCCCACTAATTGAAGAATTGAGGATTTGTACGATTCTGCAAATTCCTGAGCCAGTGTGCCTGCCCAACTAATAAATACAAGCAGTTTTTCGGATTCTGTATTCATGGTTGTTAAGAAACTCCTGTTTTAATTTTTATGCGAGTTTAGGGATTAAAATTTCTGAAAATTCCTGCCAAAAATCTAAAGCGACAATGGTAGCTGCATTATAGCAGTGGATAGTTGATAGTGATACAGCAACCGGTTGGTTGCTCTGAGGAAATAGTAAACACTAACCCAACAGCACGGCTTGTTGTGTTGGGCAGTAGTGGAAGGGTTTCGCTATGGTCCGAGCCAACCTACAATTACTCCCTACTCTATCGATAGAGTAGCTATCAGATTGTAAGAGAGGATTGAAATTATATCAAATCTGAAAAAGAATGCTACAGATATAGCAGGAAGGAAAATCATATTATTCAGCGAAGAAACCGGGTTTCTCCCATTATTTTAGGGAATAGGCCGAAATTTTCCTAAGAAACCCGGTTTCTAACCCCAACCGTCAGTCTAAATCTAGACTACTATTTTAGCTGTGCCAAGCCTACATGATTATATCTGTAGCAAACATTTTTTGATTTCATATTAGATAAATTAGCTTGGGAATAGAGTAAAAGTATCGTTACAGATAAGGTTTTTTTATCTATTTATTACTGCTATATCCTTCTATTCTCTTCCAGATAAGATTATCCAAGAAGCTTCATCTACGTTGAGGAAAAGTCAAATTTCCATACCAATAACAGTTAAAGAGATAAAACTTAGCACCCACAAAAGCACAAGTCAAACTAATGGTCAAAATCCCTTGCAATACATGACCATCCCCAAAGACAATCAGAAACAACTGGATCTGGCTAGCCAAAGTTTGAGCCAGCAAATCCAAACCTGGTAGGCAACCCAGCAAGAATAACCCCATCCCAATCCCCGCCAATAAGGCCATGGGCGCGATAAAGCTAAGTAAACTGGTCAAGAACAGATAACCGAAAAAATTAGGCAAAACTCTCATACCACAACCATCCCAGAGACAGAGAGCAAGATGGCTTGTCCATTTTCTTGCTTTTTTCCAGAATACAGAGCTGAGACCGCCGCCACCAGAAAATGACAAGAATCTTAAATCATTGTTAAATATATTGGTAAAGGTCGGTAACGTGATATAGAACGAATGATTCTCCCAACCAAAGCCAGCCAACCCTTTCAGCTGCAAACCCCCTGACCAGGGCAGAATCCAAGTCGCTCTCGCCAAAACAAAGATTTGTTACAAAAACTTGACAAAAGGGAATATTCTAGAAATAAGACCAAAATTAAATCGAGGAAGTTTACCTCAGATTCCCTTCAGTGGTAATCTAAAATAAGCAAAATTTCACATTTAATTAAGACTTTCCCCGGCCTTGGGCGGAGAGCCAACCACCAACTAAAAGAAAAGCATGGTAGCGACAACAGAAACAACAAACATTGGTAAAATTACCCAAATCATCGGCCCTGTAGTGGATGCGGAGTTTCCATCCGGCAAAATGCCCCGAATCTACAATGCCTTGAGAGTTGAAGGCAAAAATGCCGCCGGACAAGATGTAGCCGTAACCTGCGAGGTGCAGCAGTTGCTGGGAGACAACCAAGTACGGGCTGTTTCCATGAGCAGCACGGACGGTCTGGTGCGGGGAATGGAAATTACCGATACTGGCGCACCCATTAACGTTCCTGTGGGCAAGGCTACCCTGGGTCGGATTTTCAATATCTTGGGGGAACCAGTAGATAATCAGGGTCCTGTAGACACTACTGAAACTTCTCCTATTCACCGAGCTGCCCCTAAATTTACCGATTTAGACACCAAGCCCACTGTATTTGAGACTGGGATCAAGGTTATCGACTTGCTGACTCCCTATCGTCGCGGCGGTAAAATCGGCCTGTTTGGCGGTGCTGGTGTGGGCAAAACCGTTATCATGATGGAGCTAATCAACAATATTGCCATCAACCACGGTGGAGTCTCCGTCTTCGGCGGTGTGGGAGAGCGCACTCGTGAAGGGAATGACCTTTACAATGAAATGATTGAATCGAAGGTTATTAACGCTGATAACCTCAACGAGTCTAAAATTGCTCTAGTTTACGGTCAGATGAATGAACCCCCTGGTGCGAGAATGCGGGTAGGTCTATCTGCTCTGACTATGGCTGAGTATTTCCGGGATGTGAACAAGCAAGATGTGTTGCTGTTCATCGACAATATTTTCCGCTTTGTTCAAGCTGGTTCTGAGGTATCTGCCCTGTTAGGTCGCATGCCTTCTGCTGTGGGTTACCAGCCTACTCTGGGTACTGACGTGGGAGATTTGCAAGAGCGGATTACTTCTACTAAGGAAGGTTCTATTACCTCTATTCAAGCGGTTTACGTTCCTGCGGACGATTTAACCGACCCCGCTCCTGCTACTACTTTTGCTCACTTAGACGGTACTACGGTGCTGTCTCGGGGTTTGGCTTCTAAGGGTATTTATCCTGCTGTAGATCCTTTAGACTCCACCAGCACCATGTTACAGGCGGGAATTGTGGGTGAAGACCACTACAATACCGCTCGTGCAGTGCAGTCTACCTTGCAGCGCTATAAAGAACTGCAAGATATTATTGCCATTTTGGGTCTGGATGAATTGTCGGAAGAAGACCGCTTGATAGTAGATCGGGCTCGGAAGGTGGAGCGTTTCTTGTCTCAGCCTTTCTTTGTGGCGGAAGTATTTACTGGCGCACCTGGCAAGTACGTTTCTCTGGAAGATACTATCAAAGGCTTCAAGATGATTCTGTCTGGGGAATTAGATGACCTGCCAGAACAGGCATTCTACTTGGTAGGAGATATTCAGGAAGCTAAGGCTAAAGCTGAAAAACTCAAGCAAGATTAAGATCCCCCTATCCCCCCTTGATCCCT
>JH610489.1 GCA_000252485.1 Prochloron didemni P4-Papua_New_Guinea
GGNGAAAACAACCCCCCTTATTTAAGGGGGGAGAAGAGGTTGGTTTGTCAGTTACTGCTTGGTAAAAACAAACAACAAACAACCAATAACAAAAAACAAACAACAAATAACAAACAACCAAAAATGACTTTAACTTTGCGGGTAATTACCCCAGATAAGACAGTTTGGGACGATAGTGTAGAAGAAATTGTCCTGCCCAGTACTACGGGACAGGTAGGGGTTTTGACAGGTCACGCTCCTCTGTTAACGGCTTTGGATACTGGGGTGATGCGAGTTCGTCCTGGCAAAGATTGGCAGGCGATCGCCCTCATGGGTGGATTTGCTGAAGTAGAGAACAACGAGGTGAAAGTTCTAGTGAATGGTGCGGAAGTGGGAGATAGTATCGATAAAGAAACTGCTCGCACTGAGTTCCAACAAGCGGAACAAAATCTCGCTCGAGCCAATCAAGGAGACAACCGCCAAGAGCTAATTCAAGCAACCCAAGAGTTCAAGAAAGCAAGAGCCCGCTTTCAAGCTGCTGGGGGCATGACTTAAGGCAAGTAGGGTGCGGCACTGCCCACCCCATCCTTATGGTTTTATACTAAAATTTGGAAAATAAAAAATTTTAGTATTTAATTACTACCAGTAAATACTATTTCTGGGAATTTAGTTTGAGCTATACTCATACTGGTGCGTTTGCCTTCTTCCTGCCAGAAATTAATTACTGCTGTTGCTTGATTGAGAACCTCGATTCTTTCACCTTCAGCAATCCAGTGCTTGGCTTCTAGCTCGTCTTTGAGCTGCTGCCAAGCATCATTCCGAGGCCAGAAAAAATAAGCAGTCAGAGGACTGGTACCTTTGCCTACTATTTGATCCACAGCGATGGCCACATCTTTGTCTAACCAAAGAACTTTTAAAAGAAATTTCTGCCCCTCTAATTTCTGCTCTTCCAATTCAACCTCCAACAAACAAATTGACAATTTCCCATTGTAACCCATGGACAGAATTTACTGCTAATATGAATTACGAAAATATTTGCTACAAATATTTTCCATCGTAGGTTGGGTTGAGGTCACGAAACCCTTCGACTACGCTCAGGGCAAGCCCAACACCCAATCTTTTGGCTTGTTGGGCGTTGCCCTGAGCGCTTGACCGCGTAGTCGAAGGGTAGCCGAAGGGTTTCGCTATCGAAATAGCCAACCTACAACTTAGCGATCGCACCCTACTGAACTAAAAAACTCTCTTCGACTACTTTTGAGATGCTGTGGTGGGCAATGCCCACCCTACTAAAAAACCCTCTTCGACTACTTTTGAACACACCCCTATCTAACTATCAACTATCAACTATCAACTATCAACTATCAACTGCTATAGTTGCTATTCAAGATTGAGAAATTTTTTCAAGGCGGCCACCATTGCAGGAGGCCAGCGTCGGCTATTGGCTACCCATTCCAGATCCTTATAGCGACCGTCCAATCCTACTACAGCCACCCAGTTACTCTCTGCTTCTCCCTGTTGACCGATTTCCCAAAGAGCAGCCGTAAGAGCGGCACGGATGTCCGGAAACATGGGATATTTGCGAATGATGTTGCGCATGGTGCGAATGGCTTCCTGTTTCTGCCCGGTTTGATAGAGAGCGAGAGCGTAGTTAGCCCGAGCAAAAGCAAAATTAGGAGCAATTTCCGCTGCTGTTTCATAATCCGCCAGAGCATCCTGCCAAAGTCCCTTTCCCCCTTTAGCATTGCCTAGATTATTATAAGCCATGGGGTCCTTAGGGTCGATGGTTAGCACTTTATTGTAGTCGGCGATGGCAAGATCGTACTGTCCCAATCCTTCATAGGCTACACCGCGATTCAGATAGGGGTCCGCTGCCTTGGGAACTAGTTTAATGGATTGATTGAAATCCGTGATCGCCTCTTCGAGTTTATTCTGACTCACCCGAGAATTGCCCCTGTTGCTCCACAATGCGGGGTTGGTGGGGAAAAGTTCGATTAACTCAGTCCAATAAGCTTCAGCACCGGCAAAATTGCCCTTGTCCGTCTCAGCAAATGCCTTCTCAACTAATTCTTCCCCTTGCTGCAATTGCTCTTCTGTAATTGAAGATGGTTGAGCTAAACTCTTGGGAGTATTAAAGTAAAATACTAGCAGCAGGCAGATTAAACTGATAATCCATCTCATCATTTGTTGTTGGTTGTTGGTTGTTGGTTGTTTGTTATTGTTATTGTTGGTTAAATTCAATAGACATCTGGAAAAACTAGGGGTGCAATCTTGATATACAAGGGTTTCAGAACCAATTCTTACGATGTCTATTGGGTGTAGTCAAAAGTAGTTTTTGGGGCTAAATATCTATTTATCATCGTGGGGTAGCCCTCTGGGCTGCCTAACTTTAAGGATAAACCGTGACTATTGATTGTTGGGGTCAATTTGGCTGGACACTTCATAAAAATTGGTAGTTGGTGGTTGGGTAAATAAAGGAGCCATTTGATTTAAGATTTTTTGGTGCGCTTCATTTTGATTAGCTTCCATAGCTTCCATGTTATTCCAAATAATAATAGCAATTCCTTCATCTGTACCAGGTTTTTGCAGCAGGTATGCTCTTTTAAAACCTTCCACATAGGTAGAAACTGCTTTTTCAAACAGTCTTTGTGCTTCGGCAAATTTTCCAGGTTGAAATTCTCCTATGGCTATATAAGCCATTTGGTGTTTGAGAAAGTCGCTAAATTCTGTCATGATTTCCTCTTAATCTAAAATCTGAAGATATT
This sequence comes from Prochloron didemni P4-Papua_New_Guinea, assembly GCA_000252485.1. GTDB lineage: Bacteria > Cyanobacteriota > Cyanobacteriia > Cyanobacteriales > Prochloraceae > Prochloron > Prochloron didemni. The sequence goes on from JH610489.1 coordinate 2,742, forward strand.
CAATTATATTATAGCGTTTCTTGGCTTGTTTGCATAAGTCCTGTATCTCTAGCAAACATTTTTTGATTTCATATTAGATATTATTCAATTGCTCTTTCCTAGACGGGATAAAATTTGGTTGTGGTGGGCAGTGCCGCACCCTACAATTCTCTAGAGTGGTGGGCGACAGAAAACCAAATCGCCCCTACATTGTTAATCCTTTTGCTAGAATTGGGTAGAAATATGCTGCTAACATAGACTATTTCGTCAGCACCCCGCGCCGGAAGCGGCAGGGCTTCGCGCCCTAAAGCTAAGGCTAGCTGACCAGTCTAAGTTCTCTTTATGGGAACTACGTTATCGGGAAGCGTTAAAGTTCCTACCCTAGGATGCTTGCCAGTTCCAGGCTCTAGAACCGAGTTGTTAAACAGCTTCCCCCCTTTGGTCCCCCCTCC
>JH610490.1 GCA_000252485.1 Prochloron didemni P4-Papua_New_Guinea
AGCAGTGCAACTTGGACAGTACCGACCGATAACTAAGACAGCGGCAAACTTTACCCCAGAAATGGGAGTTTATGGGGGATTTTATTTCCCCCGTCCCCTGACGGAACTAATTTATTAGCCTCCTCAACTTCATCCGCTCCCCCCCTGTTCCCCAGTGGGGGGAAACAGGGGGGCGGTTTCCGTTTTCCCGAGAGATATCATGAAACTAACTCCAACTCTAACTACCCAGCAAGTGGAAAATAGAGTCAGAGAAGTGGGCATTAACCCCAATTACTGGTATCCTGTGGCTTGGGCAAAAGACCTGAAACCTTCTCAAGTTATTCCCGTCGTCATCTGGCAAGAGAAAATTGCTCTGTATCGCGATGATGAAAATAAAGTCTACGCTCTGGAAGATGCTTGTCCTCACAAAGGGGTCGCTCTCCACAAGGGAGAAGTACAAGATTCTAACTTACTCTGTCCCTATCATGGCTGGGAGTTTAACGGTGAAGGAGAATGCGTCCGTATCCCCTATTTACCCCAGGAGCAAAAACTTCCCTGCGCCAAAGCCCGCAGCTATCCAGTGCAGGAAAAATACGGTCTGATTTGGGTTTTTCCCGGCGAGCCTCATTTAGCCACTACTAAACAACCCCCAGAAGCCCCGGAGTACGAAGATAGCAACTGGCTCGCAGTTCCCATTCCTGCCTATTTTAAGGCTCACTTCTCTATCTGTAATGAAAACACTATGGACGCGCTTCACGGTTTTCTCCACAAAGACTTACAAGGCTGGTTCGACCCGGTTCTGATCAACTTAACTCAAGAGGAAGCTTCCGTTAATGCCCAGTATCGGGTTTCTTATCAAGGCTTAATGACTAAATTGCTGGGTTTAAACAAACAAGGTGTTGATGTCACCACCCGCACTATCTCCATTAAATACGACTATCCTCACTATCGCAGCGAGCTAGAAGGATTGTCCAGCTTATATCTAATGTGATCGCCTGTAGGAACGGCAGAAACCAAATCTTTTTCTTTTCTATTTATTAAAGTTAATTTGCCTCAATGGCTGCTAAAACTAATAAAACCCTTCGGCTACGCTCAGGGCAAGCCTCAGTTAACTCATGGGATCTGGCGTTATTTCTTCAAAAAATTTCTCGACCAAGACAAAGAAATGGTAGAAAGCGAACAGCTCTCCTATACCGCTAATCCCCAAAGGCATTATGTAGAAATTAATCCAGCCATTATTGTTCTCCAACGGATCATTATCCGGCAATACGAAAAATTTATGTCACAATCTAGTCAGTCTCTCAATGGTATCGAACACCAGGAGGCCAAGAGGCGAAGCAAAGCGATCGCAGCGGAGTCTTCACAAGTAAACAGGTGGGAGGAGTAGAGTGGAAGTTATTCAAGAATACATGCAGGCCATCTATCAAAATAGCCTTTATCCAGACGAGTACATCTGTCATGGCAAAAACGGCAATATTGTTGACATTGAAGATGAAAACACCGGCGTAATTCGTAAGGTTCTCACTTTCTGTACTAATGACGTTCTTGGTTTAGTTCAATCGGCAGAAGTAAAACAAGCGGCCATCGACGCGATTCTTCAATATGGCACTTCTAATAGTTCCGCTGCCACTTTAAGCGGGCGCATCGACCTTCATCGCCAACTAGAACAGGAAATTTCTGCTTTCAAGCATTTGCCCCACACTCACTTATTTCTCAATGCTTGGATGGCCATGCAGGGCTTGATGGATGCTTTCTGTCACTTAGCCATCTCCGTTCCAGGATTTCGCCATACCAGAGAAACCCTAATTATGACAGACGTATTCAACCACGGCTGTATTATGTCTGCCGTGGCTAATGCGGGAAACCGTTCGGGCAAGGTATTCAGTCAAAGTCCCGAGGTTCGGGTGAAACCCTATCGCCACTGCGATATGGATGATTTAGCTCGGAAACTGCGCCGCTATGCCAAACCGGGAGACAGAATCATGCTGGTGTCCGATGCGGTATTCTCTATGGATGGAGATATTGCTCCCTTGCCGGAAATAGTAGAAGTGTTGGCTAATTATCCCGGCAGCGTGATGGTGATGGACGAAGCCCACGCCAGCGGTTCTATTGGGGCGACGGGGAGGGGTATTTACGAACACTTCCACATGACACCGCAGCAAGTATTGGATCAGGGAGTTGTACCCCTAATTATGACTACCTTCTCCAAGTTTGCCGCTTCCGCTGGAGCAGCGATTAGCAGTCATTCTCCGGAACTAATTGACTTATTAGACGCTTCTCCCACTTCCATCGGCACTATTTCTCTCCCCGCTCCCACCACTGCTGCAGCGTTGGAAAGCATTCGCATTGTGCGGCGCAGTCCGGAGTTAGTGCAGAAACTCCAAGCAAATGCCCGCTATTTGCGATCGCGCTTAATCGAACATGACTTCGCCGCTATTGGGGAAACCAATGTAATTCCTATTTTAGTTTCTCCAGATGAGATTAATCCCAAAGAGTTTGGCTCTCACCTCTTAGAAAACCACGGTATTTGGATTTCTCCCATCTGGTTTATTGCTAAACCCCGGCTGAGATTAGTGGCCAATGTTCTCCACACTAAAGAGCAAATGGATCGGTTGGTTTCCGCAATGGTGGCTACCCGAGATGCTTTATATCAACCCAAAACCATGGTTAGTGCTTGAGTTGGTTATTTGTTGTTGGTTGTTTGTTATTTGTTGTTGGTTATTTGTTGTTGGTTGTTTGTCTACTTCCCACCTATAGTAATCTATCACTAATATTCAATATTTACTCCCCCCAAATGAGAGGGGGGCTGGGGGGGATCGAACTTAGGGCATTAACATACAATTAAAAATTACCTATCTCCCATGACCGAATTTACAATTAAACCCGTCACGACTCCAGAGGAAAGAGAACTTTTCCTAGATTTACCAGCTATTATATATGAAAAAGACCCCAACTATGTAGCTCCTTTACGCAGCAGTATCCAACAGCAATTAGCCCCCAATAATCCTTTCACCGAATACGGCAAATTTCAACAATTTCTCGCTCTCAGTACATCGGGAAAACCCTTGGGAAGGATTGTAGCAGCCATCAACCAAAGACTAATTGAAAAAGAAAATCGACAAGTAGGATTGTTCGGTTATTTTGAATGTGTTGAAGATGATAAAATAGCAAAAACATTATTAGATACTGCCTGTGAATGGTTGAAAGATAAGGGGATGAATCTAGCCCGAGGACCGATTAATTTATCCACTCACAATAGTTGCCTTTTGCTAGTAGATGGTTTTGACTCCCCACCCTACTTCATGATGCCCTACAATCCCAGTTATTATCCTCAATTGATAACTGAAGCAGGCTGGCAAAAAGCAAAAGATGCCTATGCTTATGATTTTCCGGTCTATAATCATCAATTAACTGCTAAATTCAAGAAAGGATATAATATTGCTCATAAATCGGGAATTACTTTTCGTTCCCTTGGTTTAAAAGGCAAAAAGTTCGAGGAAGATTGCCGTATTATCTACAATCTTTTTACTACTACTTTTGCCAATAACTGGAGTTCCAGTCCTCGGAGCGAAGCAGAATTTATAGCGGAAGCGAAAGATTTACAACAGCTAGGAGACCCCAATATTTTTATTATTGCCGAAGATAAAGGTAAAGCCATCGGCTTATTTATGGGATTGCCGGATTATAGTGTAGCCTTAAAGGAAGTGGATGGCAAGCTAGATTTATGGGGAATTATCAAGTTTCTCTGGTATAAAAGAAAGGTAAATCGTTTACGAGTATTAGCCATTGGTTGTCTCCCAGAATATCGTCGTCAAATGGCCATGGTGGGTTTAATTTATTTGGGCATGGAAGGAGCGAAAAAGAGTAAATATCAACAAGCAGAACTTTCCTGGGTTTGGGAAGATAATTTTCCTTCTCGTAAGTTAATCGAAGCTTCTGGAGGTAAGATTTATAAAACTTATCGGGTCTATGAAAAAGAATTGTAACCGCAGATAAACACAGATGAACGCAGATGAATACAGATAGGTTTTTTAGACAATGAAAGCATTAGTTACAGGAGCAAATGGTTTTACCGGTTCTCACCTAGTAAAAGCATTGGAGAAACAAGGTCATACTGTCAAAGGACTGGTACGACAAAATAGTAATTTATCCCGTCTCACTGACTGCAATCTCGAATTAGTCTACGGAGATATTACAGATAGACAAGTATTAGAGAAAGCCATCGCCGATGTAGATAGCATCTTCCACATCGCTGCCTATGTAGAATTAGGACTAGTAAATGAAGAGGAAATGGAACGGGTAAACGTAGAAGGAACCCGTACCGTTCTAGAAGTAGCTCAAGCAGCCAATATCTCTAAATTAATCTATTGTAGTACTATTGGCATTTACGGAGATAGCAAAGGAGAAATAGTAGACGAAACCTTCCAAAGGCAACAACAGGACTTTTCCTCCGCTTACGATCGCACTAAATATAAAGCCCAACAATTAGTAGATAAATTTGCTACAGAAGGTTTACCCGCAGTAAGTATATTGCCCTCCGGTATTTTCGGTGCCGACGATCCTCATTTTGCCCCCATTTTCCAGCTATTTTTGCAAGGGAAATTAACATTGTGGCTAGGGGGCGATCGCGTCACCGGAATAGTCCATGTAGATGACCTAGTAGAAGCAATGATTTTAGCTGTAGCAAAAGGAAAGCCGGGAGAACATTACATTATCTCCACTGGGGACTTAAAAACCAAAGAAATGTTTGCCATAATGGGGAAAAATAGAGATATCTCCTTGCCAGGAGAAGTTCCCGAACCAATAGCCAGAATTGCAGGTAAAATCTTTGATGCGATCGGTCATCTTTTCTCTTGGAATCCACCAATAAGTAGCGAGAGGTTGCACTATGTATATGATCGCTCCGTCCGGGTCAGTGGAGATAAAGCCCGTCGAGAACTAGGTTGGCAACCCCGTTCCCTAGAAGCAACTTTAGAAGATATTGTTCGAGACCTTTTGAACGGGTGTGGTCAAAAGTAGTTGTTTACGGCTAAATATGTATTTGTTAATTGTGGGGTAGCCCTCTGGGCTGCCTAGCAATCGCAGGTAAGTATTATAGGACTTACTTACGCAGAAACCCGGTTTCTGACTAAAACTCTGGATAATAGGCCGTTTTATCCCGAGAGAAACCCAGTTTCTAGGCTTGTTTGCGTAAGTCCTGTATTACTTAGATCTTGCACCTGATATTGTTCATTGTTTATTGTTCATTGCTCATTTGTCTTATACCTTCTGAATGCTATTATAAAACTATGAACCAACAAATAGCCTTTCTCGGATTGGGATTGATGGGTGGTCCCATGAGCGCTAACTTAGCAACCAAAGGAAACACCGTCAAAGCTTGGAATCGCACTCCTAACGCTCCTGGGGTTGCTATTGCCCAAGCCGCAGGTGCGATTATCGCCCCATCCATCCAAGAAGCTGTTACCTCAGCCAAGATCATCTTCACCTGCGTGGGAGATGTCCCCGACGTGGAAGAAGTGCTTCTAGGAGCTGAAGGAGTAGCCAAATATGCTCCAGCGGGCGCGTTAGTAGTGGATATGAGTACTATTGGCAGAAATGCTGCTTGTAACATAGCCACTCAACTGAAAGAATACCAGTTGCGTTTCCTGGATGCTCCTATTTCAGGTGGGGATATTGGGGCTCGCAAGGGAACTCTGACTATCATGGTAGGGGGAGAGGAATCTGACTTCCAAGAATGTTTACCCTTGTTTGAAGCTATGGGTAAAACTATTCGCCTCTGCGGTGGAGTAGGAAGCGGACAGGCGGTGAAGTTGTGCAATCAAATACTTTGCTCTGTCTACGCAGTTGCTCTTTGCGAAGCTTTGAAAATGGCTAATTTACAGGAAATAGACCCCAATTTAATTGTGGAGGTTTGCGGTACTGGAGCGGCAGGTTCTTGGGCTCTTGCTAATTTAGGACCAAAAATAATTGAGTCTGACTATAACCCTGGTTTTGCTATTAAACACATTCTTAAAGATTTGCGTTTGGTGTTTGAAGAGGTTGGGAATAGGGAAGAGTTTCCCGGTACGGAGTTAGCCGATCGCCTGTTCAAAGTTGTCAGGGATTTAGATAATGGTGAGGGGAAAGAGTTGGGAACTCAAGGGATGATGAAGGCTTATAATTCTTAGTTGTTTGTTGTTGGTTATTTGTTGTTTGTTGTTGGTTATTTGTTGTTGGTTGTTGGTTATTTGTTGTTTGTTGTTGGTTATTTGTTGTTTGTTGTTGGTTATTTGTTGTTTGTTGTTTGCCAAAAATTATAATTTAATTTAGGATTTGATTTTTCTGAGACAATCCCTAATATGAATCAAATAAATTCGCTTTTCTTTCATAAACTATACCGTTTTTTGGACTCATGAGGTACATCTACGATACCAGCCTATCAACGTGTTTAGTATTGAGTGAAAGCAACCGGTAGGTTGCTGTATAACTATCAACTGTCCACTATCAACTATCAACTGCTATAATTGCTTCTTTGATAATTTTGTCTCGAATAAAATAATGTAAAGATTTCGTGGTAACTACATCCACTTTTCTATTCAAAAGCTTTTCTAAATCAATCATTAAACCTGCCGGAAACCAAGGAGAAATTTTGGACAAATCGTAATCAATCAAAAAATCAATATCGCTAGTTTCCGTTTCCTCGCCCCTCGCCACTGAACCAAAAACCCTCACGTTAAAAGCGCCATGTTGGGCTGCAATTTTCAGAATATCTTCTCGTTTGGCTTGTAATAATTGTCTTAATGACATGCTAATTCCTCAATCAATTAACGATTTTCCAACAAGAGTTTTTTTTAAAATTTTCCCCATCTTTCCTATCTTGAGGATAGCAAAGTAAATTAGTTTCTGTCAAACTCTTGTAAAAAAAATTTTGCCTTCACTTATATCAACTCACTGCAAACTCCGTATAAGGTCGCACCTCGGGAGGATGAAATCCCAAAACAATCTCACTTTTAGGAATTCCGGCCCTTACTAAATCATTAGCAATGCCATCTTCCAACCCATCTTCATGTATCCAAATTTTATCGTCAATAATTTCTAGATGGACGATACAGCCATGCAATCTTCGCCGATTTTCCCAACCCCAAGTTATTAAGAGATAATGAAGTTTGTCATCGCTCACCACTAGATGTCGCCGCACATCACCATAGCGATATTTGAACTCGGCGTATTCCTTTAAAATAGGATATATAATCTGATAAAATTGAGTTAACTTATCCATTGTCTAATTTGCTTTATTTCCTCATCAAAGACTAACAATTTAATTATACTCCGTTTTAAAAGCAACTTACCGATAGGCTCCTC
>JH610491.1 GCA_000252485.1 Prochloron didemni P4-Papua_New_Guinea
CTGGGTTTGTTGGGTTTCGTGACCTCAACCCAACCTACAATAGAATCAACTATTTGTAGCAAACATTTTCAGATTTGATATTAAATATAACAAACAACCAATTATCCAATTGTTTTACTCTTCTGGTTCGAGTCCTGCCGCTCTTAACTGTTGCAGTAGGCGGTCAGCTCGTTGTCGTTCTGCCTCAGCTCGTTGTCGTTCTGCCTCAGCTCGTTGTCGTTCTGCCCTCTGTCGTTCTCTTTCAGCCCTCTGTCGTTCTGCTTCAGCCCGTTGTCGTTGCCTTTTAACTACCTCAGAACTCCACAACAACAACTTCCCCTTATGGTCCCACCACCTGAGCCAGTAGCCATTGCGTCCTTCTCTGGTTCCGTGCCAAACTCCCAGAAATAAGTTCATGGTTTCAATCCAATAACGCCCGTTTTCATCTGGGGACTGGAACTTGTATCTTCCAGTTGGGTCTAAATGATAAACTTCCAAGACTTCTTCAGAAAGCTCGAAAATAGCATAGTAAGGAACTTGCAATATTTGCTCGTAGAAGAACCATTTCCCTGGGGGATAAGTGGGTTTGCAGGAATATTCCTCTTCTTCAGAATCGAACAGAAACTCCATCACAATAGCAGGAATTTCTCCTTGTAATTTAGGGGTATAACTGCGGATTACTTCTTCGCGAGGTACGCTAATAGCACCGATGTAAGCCCAGTCTGGAGCTTTAACTACTATTTGGCCATCTAAAGTAGCGCAAATACCGTAATTAGTAGTTGTGAGGGTCTTCTCTGTAATTCTGTCAGCTTCTCCTAAACTGTCAGTGAGAGCTGCGGCTAGAGCAGGTTGGTTGATATTGTCCACTGGATCGTCTGGTAGAATAAAATCCTCGGGTAACTTTTCCCAAGTAATTTTGTATTTGGCTGTGAGAACTGCCATTTTTTTTCCATGTTGAAGAAAATTTCAAGTTACTTTTTATTCTAGCTTTAATTGGGTAGGGTGCGGCACTGCCCACCAATGGTTTATTTTTGGCTGGATTAATTTAATAGTGGTGGTTTGTTATTGGTTAAGATAACAAACAGCCAATTATTCAATTGTTTTACTCTTCTGGTTCTAGTCCTGCGGCTCTTAACTGTTGTAGTAGGCGGTCTGCCCGCTGTTGTTGTTCCTCAGCCCGCTGTCGTTGCCTTTCAGCTACCTCAGAACTCCACAATAACAACTCCCCCTTGTGGTCCCACCACCTGAGCCAGTAGCCATTGCGTCTTTCTCGGGTTCCATGCCAAACTCCTAGGAATAAGTTCATGGTTTCAATCCAATAACGCCCGTTGGCATCTGGAAACTGGAACTGATACTGTCCGGTTTGGTCTAAATGATAAACTTCCAAGGCTCCTTTTGCCGGCTCAAAAATAGCATAGTAAGGAACTTGCAGTATTTGCTCGTAGAATAACCATTTTCCTGGAGGATAAGTGGATTTGCTGGAATATTCCCCTCCATCAGTATGGGAGAGAAACTCCATTACAATAGCGGGGATTTCTCCTTGTAATTGAGGAGTATAACTGCGGATTACTTCTTCGGGAGGTACGCTAATAGCGCCGATGTAAGCCCAGTCTGGAGCTTTGACAACCATTTTCCCATCTAAAGTAGCGCAAATACCGTAATTAGTAGGCGTGAGGGTATTGTCCGTAACTCTGCCAGCTACTTGCAAACTGTCACTGAGGGCTGCGGCTAGGGGAGGTTGGTTGATATTGTCCACTGGATCGTCTGGTAGAATAAAATCCTCGGGTAACTTTTCCCAAGTAATTTTGTATTTGGCTGTGAGAACTGCCATCTTTTTTCCATGTTGAAGAAAATTTCAAGTTATTGTTTATTCTAGCTTTAATTGCGTAGGGTGCGGCACTGCCCACCAATCATTATCTATCGCAATATTTGATGAACAATCAACAGGGGATTCGCGCAGTAATATGAAATCCGAAAAAGAATGCTACAGATATCCCCCTAAATCCCCCTTAAAAAGGGGGACTTTCCAGGCGCGGGGGGATCGAAGGAAAATTTGGGAGAATATTATCTGTATCAAACATTTTCATAATTCATATAAGATAAAGGGGTGGGGTCAGAAACAGTTGAATTTTATATTCTCAATAGTTGCGGCTTACCCGCGATTGATAGGCAGCCCAGATAAAGATAGGCAGCCCAGAGGGCTACCCCACGATTGATAAATAGTCGAAGGGCAGTAGGTGTAGGGTGCGGTCGCTAAGAGCGGCGCGAAGCTGGGCGCAACGCACCGACCAGGATCTATTGCTAGATGGTGCGGTCAAAAACAGTTGTGTAGGGTGCGTTCGTAACGCACCGACTAAGATCTATTGCTAGATGGTGCGGTCAAAAACAGTTGAGTTTTAAGTCGCGGCTTACCCGCGATTGATAGGCAGCCCAGATAAAGATAGGCAGCCCAGACTTGCCCTGAGCGTAGTCGAAGGGGGGCTACCCCACAATTGACTTTCTACATATTCAGCCCAAAACAACTACTTTTGACCACACCCATTGCTAGATTCAATCTTTTTAACTTGAGGTTAATTTTCCACCAAAAATAAAGTTGGTTCTACATTAAACCGTTGACCCAATTTTACAGCATCATCCTTGCTAATTTCTCGTTCCTCGTTGATTATTGCCGCAGTAATTGACGGTGAACCCAATACCTCTCTTATATCTGTTTCCTGTAAACAATTAGTCTCCATCAGGAATAACAATCGAGATAAGGGTGTGGACTCTCCATCAAGAGGATAATGCTCTGCTTCAAACTTTTCAATCTGGTCTAGGAGGCTTTCTAGAATCCGATCTTCTTCTGCAGTTAAGTTTGGTTCATTAGCCAGCATTTCAGATATTTCTAGCGCTTTGTCGTTATCTTCTTCAGTGGAGATATACTCCTGGTCTTGGAAGCGTTTTAGAAACAGGACTTCTTCTGGAGTTAAGTTTAATTTATTAGCTAGCATTTTAGCTTTTTTTTCAGATTAACTATTAATTCTAATTGTAGACAAGAAATTGCTTTGTGTCAACCTAGATTAAAAATTTATTATCAGCGATCGCCCTCAGTTAAATTAATCTCAAATAGATTGGCTGGTGGGTTAGGGACAGCGTAACCCACCAGCCAGGATTGATATGGATTTGAAGAAAGCCGCTCTTTAAAAGCTACAAAAATGTAGTAATACTCAAGCGGTGAGAATTTTAAGATGCAATTGGTAGCATTATTTGTTAGTGTTTTTGGAAAACACTTTGATGACTTCAACTCCTTTAGTGATCGCAATAGTGCCAACAGCAATAGTTGTGTTCGTCGGGACAAAACCACAGAAAGGCAAAGCACAACCAAGAGTGATTAAGCCACAACCTAAGATAAAGGTAATGTCTTGCTTGATATCATGTTGATTATTCATGAAAATTTTCCTCTATATATATTGGAATACTATTATTTTCAAATATCCATGTTTCACATTATGCCTAGATAGTAGATGTTAAAAATGATATTTGTCTTATTTTCGTATGATTTATCTTGCGGTTACTCAAAATTGTGAGGTGAGTGAGAATAGATTTAGTTACATTGGGAGTATTATCATTTGACTGAGTAATGTCTGAGTTATATCTTAGATATCTGGGTTATAATCAAGCCATGACCATCTAATTAAACTTCTATGCCCAGATCCGTTGTCATCAAATCCGAGTGGATTCCCCAAGTCAAGCGAGCTGTTAAGCGCAATGGTTATGCCACTCAGCAGCTTTTAGCCGAAGAACTAGGAATAGGCAGATCTACCCTTAGTCTTTTCCTCAACGGCAAGCGTGTGGATTATCTGACTGCTTATGAAATTTGCGGTAAATTAAATCTAGACCTTCAGGTAATCGTGGATTGGGAAGAGTTAGCAGAGCGGACTCCATCCAGCGGCCCAACGGAGGAGGAAGAAACAAGGGAAACGGACTTCTCCAAATATATCCAACGTCCTCCGCTGGAACAAAGATGTTACGAAACGGCGATCCAACCCGGTTCGTTACTTCGCCTTAAATCAGCCAAAGGAATGGGCAAAACTTTACTCATTGACAAGATTATTAGTGAAATTGATAGAAATAATAAATATAAAATTGTTCAATTAAGTTTTCTACAAGCAGATGGAGCAGTTTTGAATGACCTAGATAAATTGGGGAAATGGTTTTGCTTGGTGGTTTCTCGCTCCTTGAGTCTGGAGAACGAAGTTGAGAAACGCTGGGAAGAAGGCTTAGGCAAAATAAACGTCAGTTATTATTTTGAGGAATATTTGCTGCCTTCCCTCAAGAAAAATCTAATTTTATTCTTAGAAGATCTAGATCGGTTATTTACCAACCAATCTGTTGCGGATGAGTTCTTAAGTTTATTTCGTAGTTGGTACGAACAGGCGAAAACAAGAAAAATTTGGCAGCGACTGGGTTTAGTATTAGCTTATTCTACAGAAGAATACGTTCCCGCAGATATTAATCATTCTCCTTTAAATGTTGGGGTAGAAATAGAGCTACCTGATTTTACCACAGAACAGGTATTAGAACTGGCCAATCGCTATAATGCAGGGTTAGGAAAAGATGATCTAAAAAAAATCACTAAGCTTGTGGGAGGACATCCTTATCTCCTGCAGAAAGCAGTCTATGCCATAGCTAAACAACAACTTTCTCTGGAAAGCTTTGAAATGACTGCTACAACAGAAGAAGGAATTTACGGAGATCATTTACGAGCACATCTGTTAAACTTGAAAGAATATCCAGAGTTGGCGGAAGGAATGAAAAAGGTAGTGTCCTCAACTTCTCCTGTAGATTTGGGAACTAGGATTAATAAACAATTACATAGTTTGGGATTGGTAGCATTTGAACAAAATGCTATAAAACCTCGTTATCTATTATATAGGGAATATTTCCGTGATCGTTTGACATAATTTATATAGCAGTTGATAGTTGATAGTGGATAGTTGATAGTGGATAGTTGATAGTGGATAGTTGATAGTGGATAGTTGATAGTGGATAGTTGATAGTTATACAGCTTGCAGAGACCGGGTAGTCGAACTGCAACCGGTTGGTTGCTGGAACTCAATACTAAAGAGGTTCATAGGCTGGATACGTAGATGTACCCGCAAATACCTCAAGAAACCGGGTTTCTGACCTGGAAAAACAGCTCAAATTAAGATTTTTGGTAGAGAAACCCGGTTTCTGCCTAAGTTCTACGGATAAAAAACTTAATCTCAAGGGAAAAAAGTGAGGAGTTGCTAAAAAAATGACTAATTTTTATATAGTTGGGGGAACCTTAGCTGCCGATGCACCCAGTTATATTAAACGCCAAGCAGACGATATTTTTTATCAAGCTTTAAAAGATGGACAATTTTGTTATATTCTCAATTCCCGGCAAATGGGAAAGTCTAGCTTGTGGGTACAGACTCAGAAACGATTAAAAGCAGAAGGAGTTCGATGCGTTGATGTAGATTTAACTAAAATTGGCAAAAGTCCTACGGAGGAAAGCTGGTATCGAGTTATATTTTACGAATTAGTTAAAAGTTTCCAGCTTTCTATCAATCCTCAAAGAAAAGCTTGGTGGGATGAAAGGAGCGAAGTATCCCCCATTCAGCGTCTTACTCAATTTGTGGAGGAAGTTTTACTTGAGGAAGTTGAGCAACCCATTGTTATTTGTTTGGATGAAATTGATTCTGTCCTCAGCCTCAATTTTGCTATAGATCCTTTTTTCGCTTGGATTCGGGCTTGTTACAATCAACGGGCCAATCGGGCAATTTATCAGCGCTTGACCTTCTGCGTTATGGGAGTGGCAACTGTGTCTAGCTTTATTCAAAATCCAACTCGTACTCCTTTTAACATCGGTCAAGATATCCCCCTACCTGGATTTACTAAATTTGAAGCTCGGGTTCTGGCTACAGGTTTAGAAGGAAAAGTATCTAATCCAGAAAGAGTATTAGAGGAGGTATTGGAATGGACGGGAGGACAACCTTTTCTGACTCAAAAACTATGTCAATTAATATACGAATCCCGTTCTGGATTGTTGAATCCAAATTCAGGAGACGAAATTGATGTGAGAGATTTTGTTCGCTCCAGGATTATTGACAATTGGGAAGAACAAGATAATCCACAACATCTCCGAACAATTCGCCATCGCCTATTATTTAATCCCTCTACTGGGAGACGAATGCTGAAACTCTACCAAGAAATTTTAGCAAAAGGTGAAATTGCTGATGATAGTACTCCAGATGAAATACAACTGCGTCTAACCGGGTTAGTTGTGCAACAAAACCGACGCTTGATAGCTTATAATAAAATTTACCAACAAGTTTTCGATCGCTCCTGGGTTAAGAAAGAGTTAAACCAAATACCTCCTTTTCTCGAACAATATCAAGCTTGGTTGAATTCTGGGGAAGATTCATCAGAATTATTATCCAGTGAAGATTTAGAAGAAGCATTGGAGTGGAGCAAAGATAAGTCTCTAGAGCAGTCACAAAATCGTTTTTTACAATTAAGTCAAATTGAAGAGCAACAAATAAGCAGGGAAAGAAGAGAAAGAGACGCTTATGAAACGGCTGAATATATTTTAGAGTCAGAATTTGAGGAAGAACAGCTGAGAAAGATAATTAATCAAATCTTATCCTGGACAGGGGATAGGGGAGATTTAATCGAAATGGTCTGCCAACTTGTCATCCAGCAAAAAAATTCTCCTGAAGAAAAATCAATTGAGGAACTAATACAAGAAAAGATAATTGATAATTGGCCAGAAGGTCTTCTAGCAGAACATTTAACAGAAATGCAAAGTCATCTTTTAGGTAAAGATGGCGATGGTTTATCTAATTTATCTAAACTGCAGACTTATAAAGAAATTTTGCAAGGGAGAGTGATTGCTGATGAACAACCAGAAAAATTAGGGTTACTTGAAGTAAAATTGATTATCAATAATGATGGTTGGTTAGAGATTGCTAATCGCATTTATAGAGAAGTTTTTAATCTCAGCTGGGTTAACCAAGAATTAGATCATCTAGCTGAGAGCCAAAATCAACCAGCTAATCTTACAAAACTATTGTCTTTGAGCATTTTGCTTATTTTTAGCTTGGTAGTTGTTTGGACTGTAGGATCTAAAAAAGAAAAACCTCAAACTACACCAAATACTCCTGAACCATCCCTATCCACTACTGAGACTCCAACAATTTGTACGAAAAGAGAAAGCAGTAGAGAAAATGATATTAAAAAACTGGAAACTTTAAAAAAGGAAAATCCTAATCTGTTTTCTTCACAATGCAAAACCCAATTAAAGGAATTAAAGTTAATTACCAGAGCTGTAGGATTAGCTAAAAATGGAATTATTGCCAAGAATGAATTTGGCGAAGATGCTTTTGGCTTACTGTGTCAAATACCCACTGACTCTATCAATATTGGTGAAGCTAAATATTGGGTAAATAGATGGTATCAGGACGAGTCTAAGAAAACAGCTATAGATGAAGTCCTGAAAGATAATCCTCAATGCGAGCAACTTATAGATTGAAGTCTCGTCTCTTGTTTTTAGAATTAAACTATTTTTAGATTTGATGTTATATGAAATACAAAAATTTGTGCTACAAATAGTGGCGTTGCATCGTAGTATAGATTGAGGTTATTCCTTAGGTTGAGAAACCGGGTTTCTGTCCAAAATTTTAGCATTAATCCTTAAAATAATAGAAGAAACCCGGTTTCTTGGCTGCTAATCCACATTTTGGTGAAGCTAAATATTGGATAAATAGATGGTATCAGGACGAGCCCAAGAAAGCAGATATAGATGAAGCCCTGAAAGATAATCCTCAATGCGAGCAACTTATAGATTGAAGCGATTATTGTATTTGTAGCATTCTTTTTTAGATTTGATGTTATATGAAATACAAAAATTTGTGCTACAAATAGTGGCGTTGCATCCATGGGATAAACTATTTGTAGCAAATATTTTCGTAATTCATATAAAACTATTGTATCTGTAGGAAACATTTTCAGATTTGATATTACAATCGATCGAAAACTCCATCACTGCCTTTATTCTCGTCAGATAGGGATACCCTGATACCTTGTCTCCCAATTCTCAATAGCCATATCAATCCTTTGAAGAGGTTAAAGTTGGATGATGAAATACCTTGATTTTGTTTAACATTGGGATTTTTTTGCTGAACTGCCCATTTTTGGGAATAGTAGAGACCAATACCAATCAGCAACCACATGAGTAAACTAAAAATAAAAGTAAAAAACATCACAGCAACCCAACCCATTAACTGGAAAAATAATTGACTGACAAGGTTGGGTTGAGCCAAATATTCGCTAGAACTTGTAGTGCTAAAAATTCCCACGGCTAGGGTTCCCCAAAAGCCGCAAAATAAATGGACTGGAATTGCTCCCACTGGGTCATCTATTCTCAATAATTCTAAAACTTTTTCTCCCACAAGCACAAATATTCCACTGATTCCTCCAATAATCATGGCAGATGCAAGGCCGACGTAACCGGAGGAGGCTGTAATACCAACTAAACCGCCTAAAATACCGTTGATAATTGATGCTAAAGTGGGTTTACCACTAATAGCAGGTTTAAACATTAAAGTCAAAACCCCTCCTGATGCTGCGGCAATCATGGTGGTTGCAATTACGTTAGGAACGTTTTCTAGGTAAACTGCTGAACCTCCATTAAAACCAAACCATCCCAACCAGAGAATCAAGCAACCAAGAGTAGCAAATCCTAATTGATGGGGGGTAAATTTTTTGCTTTCTTTTTCTTCAAACTGATCTTCTCGACGATTATAGCCAAAGCGTCCATCTCGCGGCTTCAGTAACCAAGCACCCACTAAACCGGCCATTCCTCCCACAGAATGAACTACGGTTGAACCAGCAAAATCTCTAAATTGGAACAAATTATACAACCAGCCTTGGGTGGACCAAATCCAGTGACCGGTAATAGAATAGGACAATCCTACCAAGACAAAACTAAATAAGAGAAATGCCCAAAATTTAACTCTTTCTGCAACTGCACCAGATACAATAGTTGCTGCGGTTCCCGCAAAGGTTAATTGAAAGAAAAATAAGGCTGAAAATGAACGTCCCGGCCATTGATTTTGCAAGTTAGTAAATGCAGGAAGGATAGGTTGAAGATTCTCCCTTGTGGGAAAAGGAATCTCAAAGAAAAATCCTGTTTGACCGAAAAAACTATTCTCGCTCCCACTATTACCAAACATTAAGCCAAAGCCAATCATCCAATAAGCTAAAGCAGAGACGCAAAAAACAATTAAATTCTTGGCTAAGATATTGGTGGCATTGTTAGTGCGGCCAAACCCGGCTTCTACCATGGCAAATCCGGCATTCATGAAAAATACTAGGGAAGCTGCAACTAGCATCCAGATAGTAGCTAATTGGTTAATACTTGGGTAATTTTCTCCACTTAAACTGGGACTCTGGGCAGCGACTTTTTCTCCTAAGATTACAAGAGTGACCATGGCGGACAGGCCAACATAGAACCAAGGCTTTTTGAAGGCAGGAAGTTTGAAGAGTGATCACAGTTTAGTCATGAAACAAATCAGTACTCCCAGTTGAAAACCAAATAAATCGGCAATCCGATATCAGATTAAATCTGAAAATGAATTAGGACTTACGCAGAAACCGGGTTTCTGAACTAAAAATCTGGATTTTGCTGTTTTATCCTGGCGAGAAACCCGGTTTCTAGGTTTGTTTGCGTAATTCCTATGAATGCTACAGATAGAATAGTGTTTATAAATAATTAGTATAAGCTCTAAGGCTGGATCCCCCCCAGCCCCCCTTCAAAAGGGGGGAGCCTCTGGAAAGTCCTCCTTGGATAAGCTATGGGTAAAAGGGGGGAGCCTCTGGAAAGTCCCCCTTTGATAAGGGGGATTTAGGGGGATATGCAGCAAACATTTTCCGATTCCAGATAACATGGGGATTTAGGGCAATGTTACCTATTCTTTATTAGTGGAATCTAACTGTTTCTCATCCTCTTTTTCATCTGGGTTGAAATTACTCCGAAAACGTTTATTACGGTTGGAGTAGCTAGAAGTTTTCTTGCGAAACTGACGGGCATAAGCTTTATTCCGGGCTGCTTTCTCTCTTTTCAAATTACGACGTTTAGCCACGATTACCTCATATAAATAGTTAAAGGCTTGCGGAGCAGTTTTTCGGAGACAAACTCGTCATAGAACTTCCACAAGCCTATGAAAGGATTAACTTGCTTTAAAAGCTGGGGCTTAGTTGTAGGAAAGATAAACTGGTTATCAAATCAATTAAGAGATTACACTTTAGTAATCTCTGGAAAATCTATTATCGTTGCGGCGATCGCCACCTCCACCAAATGAATTTCTTCTTTCTCGAGGTTTAGCCTTATTAACTTTTATTGCCCGGTCCATCCACTCTGTGCCATCAAGGGCTGTGATCGCCGCTGCTTCTTCTTCTTCAGAACTCAGTTGTACAAAAGCAAAACCCCTCATGCGCCCTGTGTCTCGGTCAGTGGGAATAGTCACCTGCTTGACAGTGCCGTAGTCTGCAAAAACTTCGGCTAGGTCTTCTTCTGTTACATTATAGGATAAATTACCTACGTAAACCGACATAAATTGTCTCTCCGCATGAAAAAGTGTGTAGAGATTGAGATTTGAGAAGCTTGCTAGCACTTTGCGGGAAAAACCTGTAAATGTCAAAAACAAACTCTAACCGAATCTTTATTCTCGTCGCTTCAAATCATAACACTAAATTCTTATTACACTCGCAATCTCTTCCAAAGTTTCACAACTCCCATAGTGCCTCCTGCCGCCAGCATCAGCAAAATAAACTGTCAGTGAGGGCTGCGGCTAGGGGCGGTTGGTGGATATTGTCCGCTGGATCGTCTGGTAGAATAAAGTCGGAGGGTAACTTTTCCCAAGTAATCTTGTATTTGGCTGTGAGAACTGCCATCTTGTTGCCATGTTGAAGAAAATTTCAAGTTATTTTTTATTGCAGCTAAATTTTCTGTTAATTTTTTCATCCCGTAGTGGGCATTGCCCACCAATCATTCTTGATCGCAATACTAACGCTACCAAAAATAAAGAATTGTTTAAGAATCCTTAGACCTAAAACTGTAATCATGCTATGATTATATTACTAATATAGACTTTTATTTTGCACGCACAAGTTAATATCGGTATTAAGGAGGTTAAAAATTTGCATTATTTCTGGTCTACAATTATCCAGCCTATTTTTGAGGCAATACAACCAAAGAATATTATTGAAATTGGTTCTGATCGTGGCGATAATACCCTGAATTTATTAAAATACTGTCAGGAAAACAATGCCAAACTGCATGTCATCGACCCTTTACCACAATACGATGTGGATTCTTGGCAAGCAAAGTATGGCGAATTAGTTACTTTCCATCTATCTCTGAGTCTTCATGCTCTTCCTTTGATTGAGAGATTTGATTTAGTTTTAATTGATGGAGACCACAATTGGTATACGGTCTTCAACGAGCTGAAATTAATTGAAAAACTTTCTCTAGAGATGAATCAGCCTTTCCCACTCATTCTACTACACGATATTGCCTGGCCTTACGCAAGGCGAGACCTTTACTACAATCCTGACACTATACCGGAAGAATATCGCCAGCCTTATGAGAAAAAAGGAATGAGACCAGGAAGGTCAGAATTGTTGCCAACTGGTGGACTTAACTCTCATCTGAATAATGCTATTTACGAGAATAAGGAACGAAATGGAGTTTTGACTGCCATTGAAGATTTCCTAACAGAAACACAACAATCTATTGATTTAGTAAAAATTTCTGGCTTGCATGGTTTGGGTTTGCTTATTCCGCCACAATTTAAAGAAGAGCATGACACATTTACTAATTTTGTTAAAATTTTTAGTATTTCCCCAAGGATCAACAAGTTTATTGGCCAAATTGAGGCTGCGCGTCTCGAGACGGAATTTTCTCTTAGAGAAACTAATAGCAACAAAGATCGCAGGATGGAAAAATTGTTGAGGATTCTTATAATCTCTTTGCTGGCAATATTTTATTGGACAAAAGTCAATGGCTATGCCAAGTCATTGAGAAAAAACAGGGATAAGACTGGAGAAAGTTAGCTGCAGTCTCTATGGCAGGAAGATTTATTATCCAACGTTGGTAGAATAAGTAGAATAAATATTTTTCTTGGAGGAATAATTAATTGAACCAAAAGTTTGTAGATATAGTAGCGCCTATTTATAATGGACTAACCTATGTTAAAGATTGTGTTAACTCAATCCTCAGAGAAACCCCAAGCCATGACTATAATTTCTATCTCATTGATGACTGTAGCGATCGCCTTACCCAAAATTTTCTCCAACAAATAGCTCTTGACTATCCTCAGATATATCTTCATCGCAATGAGCAAAATCTGGGCTTCCTCAAGTCTTGTAACCTTGGTATGTCTCTTGGTAAAGCCCCTTATCTTGTGATCGTCAATAGCGATGTTATTGTCAGCCCTAATTGGCTCCATCGCTTGATTGAGTGTGCAGAGTCAGATCCCACAATTGCCACAGTTAATCCCCTCACCAACCACGCTTCTAACGTCAATATCCCCATACCGCCAGGAGCCAACTTCTATGGAATGGACAGGTTATTGGCCCAGATCTCACTTTGCAATCACCCAGATGTAGTCACGGGGGTGGGCTTTTGCATGCTGCTGCGGCGTTCTGCCCTTGAAGATGTGGGTTTATTCGATGAAATCTACGATCACGGCTATTGCGAAGAATCAGACCTCTGCATGCGATTAACCACCAAAGGCTATCGCACCGTAGTAGCGGACAATGTCTATGTTTACCACAAAGGAAAAGTTTCATTTAAAGAATCGGGAGTTTCCCGCTATCAAAAGAATCGCCTAATCTTCGATGATCGCTGGTCAGAAGAATATCAACGGCAATTCAACCAATTTATACGAGCTAATCCGCTGAAGAAGGTGCGGGATTTATTTAAAGTACCTCAACAACAATGGGATCCTATAGGTTCTATGCGGGAAACCTATCATACCATGAAATACCTAAAGCGTAAGGGTCAGTGGCTTCCTTTGGCAAAAACAGCCATTAAAGGTGTGCTTAAATTACCCCGAGCTTCACGAGATATCCCTACCCCAGAGTTTGTCGCCAAAGTAACCAGACCGAAACGCTTGCGGGTGACTTACCTATTACCGGGACTGGGCATATCGGGAGGTATGCTTTCCGTGGTGCAACTAGCGAACGAATTAATTCTCCTGGGTATAGAAGCACGGATTGTTACTCTATCGATTCAGAAACAAGAAGTGAGTCAATGGAAATTTTTGAGCGAACCCATAGTTTTGCGAACGAGGGAAGAGTTATTGGAGAACTTCCCAGAATCAGATCTTGCCGTTGCTACTTTTTGGACTACTGCTCCTTGGGTGAGGGAACTAGTTCAAGCTGGAAGAGCTAAAGTAGGAGCTTATTTTCTTCAAGATTACGAGAGTTGGTTTTATCCAGAAAGCGATCGCCATACTAGAGAGAAAGTGAAAGCTACTTACGATCTAATTGACAGCAAAATTGTCAAATCTGATTGGCTGCAAGAATTGCTCGCTGGAGATGGTTATCAAACCCACAAAATTACTCTCGGTATGGATTTAAGCACCTTCTACCAGAGGGATACAAGCAAATCAGATCGTCCTAAGGTAATAGCAATGGCTCGTCCCACAACTCCTAGGCGAGGATTTATTCATGTCATTGAAGCATTGCGTCTTCTTCAAGAAGCAATACCAGAAACAGAAATAATTCTCTTTGGAGACGAAAATTTAAAAAATCATCATATTCCTTTTGAATTTAAAAACTTAGGAATAGTGTCAGACCAAGATAGACTAGCACAATTCTATTCTAGTGCTGATATATTTCTGGACGGTTCTAACTTTCAAGGTTTTGGTCGTCCAGCTCTAGAAGCAATGGCTTGCGGTGCTGCTTGCGTTCTTACCAATGTGGGTGGAGTAAAGGAATATGCTATTCATCGGGAAAACTGTCTTCTCGTTCCTCCCAAACAACCAGAAGCTTTTGCTGAGGCAATGGCAGAAATCTTAACAAATAAGAGTTTAAAACAGTCTTTGGTAGAAAATGGATTAAAAACTGTACAGAACTACTGTCACAAAAGAGAAGCACGAGAAACTCTAAGTTACTTCCAGCAACTTTTATAGCAATGAGCAATGAACACTCTCGCGTAGCTCAGTGCAGGCAATTAACAATGAACACTCTCGCGTAGCTCAGTGCAGGCAATTAAGAGTTCGTGCAGAAAAATGCCCCTTTCGCTTTGTACAAAGGTGATACAGCATATGTAGTGCTTTTCTAGTAAAATGTAGTATTCAACGACACCAGTGCGAGGCGCTATAGATATTACCCTAATGAAGTAAAAGGTGCTAGTTGCAAAATTTAATCATTTAGTATTTAGT
This sequence comes from Prochloron didemni P4-Papua_New_Guinea, assembly GCA_000252485.1. Lineage (GTDB taxonomy): Bacteria > Cyanobacteriota > Cyanobacteriia > Cyanobacteriales > Prochloraceae > Prochloron > Prochloron didemni. The sequence continues at coordinate 14,436 of JH610491.1, forward strand.
TAATATAGGATTTTATTTTTCAATTACCCCACGCTCTTTAAATAAAATTTAACAACTTCTTCAACATCTCCTTCATTTTTTAGCTTTCCCTTTTCCAAACAAATACCTTTACGACAAGAATTACTAATAAAATTCAAATCGTGAGACACCACCAAAATGGTAGCATGGTCTTGCCAAAACTTTTGCATTCTTTGCTGGCACTTATGCTTGAAACTTTCATCTCCCACGGCGAATACTTCATCTAAGATGAGAATATCCGGTTGTACGTCGGTAGCGATGGCGAATCCCAACCGCGCCACCATCCCGGAAGACAGTCCCTTGACGGGAACTAAAGCATAATCTTCCAACTCGGCAAACTCCAAAATTAATCTTGCCCTTTCTTTCATTTCTTGGCGAGAAAATCCCAACATTACCCCGTACAAAATGATATTATCTATCACTGCTAGCTTGGGGTCAAAACCAGCACCCAACTCAATTAAAGGAGCAATTTCTCCCCGCACCCGCACCGAACCGGAAGTTGGTTGCAAAATGCCGCAAATTATCTTGAGCAAAGTAGATTTTCCCGAACCATTAGCCCCAATAATACCTATTTTTTCTCCTGCTTTTACTGTCAGATTAATATTATCGAGAACTAATTTTTTCAAGGGTTTGCGGTATTGTCCGGTGACCAGAGAAAGAAGAGTTTTCTTCAAGTCATAAGACAACTCTTCCTGGGTTCTTCTGGAAAGTGAAACTTGGTCTAATCTAATAACTTCCCTCATTTATAGCAGTTGACAGTTGACAGTGGATAGTGGATAGTGGATAGTGGATAGTTGATAGTTGATAGTTGATAGTTGATAGTTGTACAGCTTGTGGTGCAGTTCAACTACGCGGTCACTGTACTTCGGCTACGCTCATAGGAATAGTGGATAGTGGATAGTTGATAGTGGATAGTTGACAGTTATACCACAACCGGTTGGTTGCTGTCACTTAATACTAAACAGGAAACAGGCCGATATCATCGATGTAGCTCATGAGTCCAAGAAACCCTATAATCTAGAGTAAATCCATAAATTGATCTTGCCAACTGCGAAAGCAAATCCAACCTAAGACTAAAATAATCAAACTGGTTATTATTGCTTGTGCCATTAAGATTATATCAGGCAAGGCTCCAGAAATAGAAATTTGGCGAATACTTTCGATTATGGGCAATAAGGGATTCAAAATCAAGAACTTTTGCACTGCTGGTGGGACTATATCCGCTGGATAGAAGACGGGAGAACTCATCCACAAGACAAAGGTAATTAACTCGTAAAAATAAGGCAGATCTCTAAAGAAAACATAAAGAGCGCTCACCACTAAACCAATCCCGGTACAAACTAAAGTCAAAGATAGCAAAGGAATTAATAAGGCCACTAAATTGATTAAACTGCGAGAGTTGACTAATGTAACAATCACTAGTACTGGCAACATTCCCAAGCAAAATTGAAACACGTTGGCTCCCACCATGGAGACGGGAAAAATAATCATGGGCAGTTTAATCTTATTTAAGAGTACTCCATTTTCCACCAGGCTCACTAATGCTTGATTAGTAGCACCGCTGAAAAAGTGAATCACTACTAAGCCAGTAAATGCTGCCAAAACATAGTCAATAATTGAGTTGTTATAATAAGATGAGAATGTAGAGCCAAAAATAGCTGTATACAATCCGGTCATCAACAAAGGATTTAATAAGGACCAATAGACACCCAGAAAGGAACCCCGATAGCGCACTTTCAGGTTACGCTCTACTAAAACATATAACAATTCCCAATAGCGTTGTAGTTGGAAGAACTTGCTGTTATTTTTAATTCGATCAATCATAAAATAGTGGAGTAAAATAAAAAAAGGTTATTCAATCGATTAACAATTATCAAGCAAAAATAAGCAATAACAAACAACAAACAACCAACAACAAACAACAAACAACAAACAACCAATAACCAACAGGAATTTTAATCAGATGTTACCCCCGATCCTGACCCCTCAACTAAAACAGGTTCAGAATAGGAACTGGGCTTATCTCCCACTGTGGCTCCGCCGTTAATCATGCCTTGGACGCTGGGTTGAAAAAAGGTGTAGGGAAAGCGAGTTTCAGGGCGACTAACCTGGTCCAACCTCTGTTGCAGTTCTGCTGGAATCTCAAACTCCAGCGCACCCAGATTATCTTCCAACTGATGCAACTTGGTGGCACCGATAATGACTGAGGCTACGGCAGGACGATTCACTACCCAGTTGAGAGCCACTTGAGCCATGGAGCGGTTTAGTTCCTTAGCCACTTGTTCCAGTTCTGCCACAATGGTCCAATTTTTCTCGGTAAACTTGTTGAAGGCGGGATTGCCGCTATTAGTCAACATGGCCAGACGACCGGACCCTTCGCCCCCCTGTTGGGAAGGTTTGTATTTCCCGGAGAGCAGTCCGCTAGCCAGGGGAGACCACACCATAATGCCAGTATTCAAAGCTCGTGCCAAATCGGTATATTCAAACTCAATGTTGCGCTCTGCCAGAGAATATTCCAATTGTACCGTGCTGACTGGTTCCCAGTGACGCTCCTGGGCAAGAGTTTGGGCTTGAGCTACATACCAGGCAGGTGCATCGGATAGGGCTACGTAACGCACCTTACCCCATCGCACTAAATCGTCCAAGGTTCCCATCACTTCCGCTGCGGGAGTAACCCGATCCCAGGTGTGTAACATATACACGTCAATGTAGTCCGTATCGAGGCGCTGTAGGGAACCTTCCACGGCCCGGAGAATATTTTTGCGTCCGTTGCCCCCAGCGTTGGGATTGCCGGGATCTCCATTGTAGGTAAATTTGGTGCTGATAACGACGCGATCGCGATTCCCCCTATCCTTGACAAACCTGCCCAACATTCCCTCGCTGTTGCCGTTGGTATACAAATCTGCCGTATCGATAAAATTACCACCGGCTTCTAAATAAGCGTCGAACAGTTGGCGAGCGTTGGCTTCATCCGCACCCCAGCCCCAGTCTTCCCCAAAGGTCATAGTGCCTAGGGCCAAGCGGCTCACTTTCAGTCCCGTATTCCCCAAGGTGTAGTAGTGCATTGGTAATTGCCTCTAGTTGAATAAATATAGCAGTTGACAGTTGATAGTGGACAGTTGATAGTGGATAGTTGATAGTGGATAGTTGATAGTTATACAGCAACCTGCCGGTTGCCCTCACTCAATACGAAACACTTTCATAGGCCGGATACATAGATGTACATATTGAGTCCAAGAAACCCTATAATAATCAAAGAATAGTCAAATAAGTATCTACAGACTCAGATGGTAGCACCTTTAACTTTTGGTTCTGCAAATCTGGTTCTAAACCCAAAGCTTCCAAGGGAATAACTCCTAAGAGAGCATCTCTACCACCGGGTAATTCCAAACACTCAAAGGTTCCTTCTCGCTCCCATAAAGTAATAGTTGCATCTCGAAAAATTCGCGCTTTACCTATACCCATAGCTGTGGCTACATCTACTTCTTTTAACAATTTCAGCCCCAAATGGTTAATTACTTCTGGTGGTAAACAGAGAGTAGTTGCTCCCGTATCTACTAAAACATGCTCTAAGGTAACAGAGCGAATTTGTTCTGTTTCAATTACCTTTGCTTCTGCTAGAATTTGGTCGGCTCGATTGGTAATAGTTAGGGTAGTGTAAACTTTTCCCATGTTCTCTTGCAAGCTTTGGTTTGGGCTCATGATAAATCTCGGGAAAACGGAAACCGCCCCCCCTGTTTCCCCCC
>JH610492.1 GCA_000252485.1 Prochloron didemni P4-Papua_New_Guinea
GCTCCGGCAAAAGTGGATACTGATTTTGCTGCTTTATTCGCTGCAACTACTAGCGAACTGTAAAACAAGATTAAATCAATCTATTTGTTGCTTCTGTTGGCATTGCGATGGTATCTGGCAGATTCTCCAACAACTCCTGGTAAGTTTCCCAAGACTGCAAAGCTTCAACCACAATAGGTAGAGGTTGGGCAAAAATCTTGGGAAAGTCTATTTCCTCCGGGAAACGAATTTGATAAGCTAATTGCTCTTGAGGTGGAGTAAACTGAGCGTTAACTCCTGTTTTATTCCCTCTTGGGTCTAGACGATACCAGCCAATGTCAGCTAAATAGACTGCATTTAATCCATGTAAAGAATATGGTTCCCCGTCGTCATGGATACTTAATCTTTGATAGCAAAAACCTGCAGGAATGGAATTAGCTCTGAGTAAAGCAGCTAGTAAATGACTCTTAGCATAGCAAAAACCTGTTTTGAATTTCAATACATCGGAAGCGCCACAAGTGACGGGATTCATTTTATAGTCACAGCTGTGGTAAATTTCATCTCGAACCCACTCAAAACAAGCTTTGGCTGTTCCCTCTGGATTTTCTTTCTCTAGAGATAGGGATTGGGCTAGTTTAAAAATCTCTGGATTTTGCCAATCAATAATTTCTGTGGCTTCTAGATATTCTTGGAACATTGGTGAGAAAAATTAGAGAAAGAATTAGAAAAATTGTTATATAGCACTACGCATTTAGGTTAGGATATTAATAAAGCCTGAAACCTAGTCATAGCCGTCTTTATGAATTTTGAATTTTGAATTGCCCGTAGCGCTATATCGGTTAGGACGCGATCTCGAAGAGATCCGCGAAGAGTGCGCGTTGTTAGGCATCTGGGTAAGATTTTTTTGCTCACTTGTCCCCAATAACCGGTCTACATAACGATTATACACTAATAATTTTTTTTATCACTGAAAAGCTATCAACTGTCAACTGTCAACTCGACCGAATCTGAAAATTGACAACAAGCTAAAACCTAAGAGGGATAAGGCTTTTGCAAGTTTCTGCCATTTTTTGCGGAGACATTCGCCAATTCTTAAATTTTGAATTTTGAATTTTGAATTTTGAATTCTCCGTCAGGAGCTGTCAACTGTCAACTCGACCGAATCTGAAAATTGACAACAAGCTAAAACCTAAGAGGGATAAGGCTTTTGCAAGTTTCTGCCATTTTTTGCGGAGACATTCGCCAATTCAACATGTTTGAATTTTTAATTTTTAATTTTGAATTCGACGGAAGGAGCTATCAACTATCAACAGATTATTGCTGTTTTAAAACCACCAAAGTAAGATCGTCAAAAACCTTTTGCTTGCCAATATGAAGACGTACATCTTCGATCGCCGCCATTTTAATTTCCTCAGCATTCAAATGGTGATTGCGTTGAAGCACTTCGCAAAGCCTTTCCAAGCCATATAACTGACCGTCCATATTCTCTGCTTCCGTAATGCCATCAGTATAGAGTACCACCACATCTTCTGGATTGAGATCTATTTTAGTGCTATGGACAAACTCAGCAATATCAGAGTCTAAACCAATAGGAAAACCCAAATCTGCTGTGTTGATAATTTCTAATTCTCCAGAACTGCGGACTACAATCATTTCTTCATGCTGTCCGCTGAGGCTAATATGACCATCTTGGTACTCCAAAAGAGCCAGAGTCAGGTTCCGTTCCACATTCATCCTTTGGACATTATTATAAATTGCCCGATTGAGGAGATCGAAAAATACCTTCGGTTCCGTCTCTTTCTTTTCCAGCAAAGTTCGCACTGCCATTTGCACCATTAACATCAGCACTCCACTTTCCAAACCATGCCCGGTTACATCCCCAATGCCAATGTTGACCCTGCCATTATGCTGCAGTACATCGTAGTAATCTCCCCCTACTTCATCAGCTGGTTCCATAAAAGCAGCAATATCTAATCCTTTCACTGCTTTTAGTTCCGACTCCGTGGGCAAAACCATCTGTTGGAGTTTTTGAGCCACCTCTAACTCCGCAGTTAAACGGAGATTTTCTGCTCTGAGTAAGCGAAGATTAATTTGAGTTTTAATTCTAGCGAGAAGTTCATCTTTAGATATGGGTTTGCTCAGATAATCATTCGCTCCCACATTCAAGCCTGTGACAATATCTTGAACTTGGGTTTTGGCAGTCAAGAGAAGAATAGGTAACTCTGCTGCAGTGAAGCGTTTGCGCAGCTTTTCCGTCACTTCATAACCGGTCATGCGGGGCATCATCACATCGAGCAAAATAATATCCGGCTTGAAACCATCTTCCATCAAAGCAATAGCTTCTTCCCCATTGGTGGCCTGGGTAATAGCATAATCATGTAGAGAGAGATGGTTAATTAATACTTGTAGATTAACTGGCTCGTCATCCACAATTAACACTTTAATTTGTTGTTGGTTATTAATGGTTGCTTGTTGCTGAGTTGTGATGGGTTTTGATTCCACCAAGAAAGAAGAATAATCGCTCAATTGAAGAACTTTTGGCAATTGGGTTAGTTCCACTTCACCATGGGATATGGGTAAAGTAAAGGTAAACTGAGAACCAACTCCTACGGTAGATTCAACTGTAATTTTCCCTCCATGTAACTCTACCAATTTTTTGCTCACCGCCAGTCCCAATCCCGTGCCACCATATTCTCTGGCTGTAGAACCTTCTGCTTGTTCAAAGGAAGCAAAAATGCGATCCAATTTATCAGTGGCAATTCCAATTCCCGTATCCCTAACTGTAATTGCTAATTGTTTGGTTGCCGATAAATTTTCTTCAGTTAAACTCTCGGGAGCTTCCTCCTGGCTAACCTCGCAAGCGGCTACTCTGATGGTTCCCGAGGGAGTAAATTTAATTGCATTACCCACTATATTATAGAGAATTTGTTGCAAACGATTTTCATCTGCTGCTGCTGGGGGTAAATCGGGAGAAACGTCATTAATTAGTTCTAGATTTTTATTCCCAATTAAATATTGACTGAGGCTGAAAACCACCTGCACTATTTCTCGAATACCCACCGGCTTCAGTTGCAGTTCCATCTTCTGATTGCGTAGTTTGGAGAAGTCCAGGATATCGTTAACCAGATTAGCTAGTCGATGTCCGCTTTGGGCAATAGTCAAGAGATTGTGCTTTTGCATCTCTGTTAGTTTTCCTGTCGCCCCATCCAACATAGATTCAGCAATGCCAATCATGCCATTGAGAGGGGTACGCAGTTCGTGAGAGGTATTGGCCAGGAACTCATCTTTCAGGCGATCTAACTGCTCTAATTGCTGGTTTTTCTGTTCTAAACTAGCAAATGAAGCTTGTAACTGTTTGGCCATTTGGTTAAAAGCATTAGCTAATACCCCCAGTTCATCAGAACGGTTCAAGTCAACCAGGTCAACGGTACGCTCGAATTTTCCTTCAGAGAGAGCAGTCGCCGCATTTTTAAGTCGCAGAATTGGTCGGACGATCCAACGAGATGTGAGCATTCCGGCAAAGGTGGCTACCAACAATGCCCCCACACAAAGGAAGATGGTAATACGGCTGTTGGCTTGGATTTGCCCCATGAAATCCGACTCCGGTATCACTACCACAATCAGCCAATCCAAACCTTTATCATCTTGAAAAGGGACTACCTGGACGAAATTGAGTTGGTTATTGAACTTCAAGTCCAGTTGTTCTTTACTATTGATTTCATTGAAATCGCCAAAATGCTCTTTTAATTGCTTGGCAGTTAGTTGCACTAACTGACTGCGACTATCCGTTGCTCTTATTCGTTCTTGCTCTCCTGTATCTGTCGATTTAATATAAGATTTTTCAACGGTGGAGCTGGCGTTCAATAAGCCATTACGCTCCATGATAAATACTTCTCCCGATTTGCTAATTTGCAATTCACCGAGAAATTCACTAACTTCCGATAAGTTCCTTACTACAGTGGTAATACCTAACAGTTTACCAGTCTCAGCGTCATAAATCGGTTCTGCAAGAGTCAAGCGCAATTCTCCAGTGGCAAAACGAGCATAGATCGGACTCCAAACAGATTTTTTCGCTTCCATGGCAGTTATATACCAGGGTCTTGTTCGAGGTTCGTAAGATTTGCCTGGTTTCAAGAGCTTAATTATATTGCCTGCTTGGTCTATACTATAAGTCTTATAATTATCACCACCATATTCGAGGGTTTTGATTGCTAAAGAACCATCTTTGAGCCAGTTTACGGCTCTTCTTGCTCCTGTTTCGTGATTGGTCAAACTAATTAAATCTACCGTATTAGGGAAAAAATGCATTACCTGCCATAATTTACGTTCCTGACTTTTAAGATCGTCGAAACTCCAATCGCCGCTTTCAAATCTTGTGATATTAATTTGATTGATTAAATCTGGAACTTCCAGGTAAGAATTTATTTTCTCAACCACCCTAGAACTAATGCTGGTCTGCAACTTAGCGGCTAGTTCTGCAACAGCTTTCTGTCCGTTGCGAAAGGAGAGATACCCCACTAAACTCACTGCAGTGAAAATTTGCAGTGTAAAGGGGATAATTAGAATAGCCCGCAAGGGCAGTTTCCGAGGAAGTTTCATAATAATAATAATTATTTTTATCTTTTATCCAATAGTTGTACAGCAATTTGGCCCTTATTGTTAATCTAATTTGCCGTTCACTTCGCTCAAAACTAATACTTGATTTTGTTTATTCCATAGCAGTGAAATAGCGATCGCCCTTCCCTGCTGTACAAAATTGTTTTATTCAGTATAATCAACAATTTATATTGTCTACTGCAGTAATATTATCCAAGTAATCTACTCTATAAAATAATAGAAATTACTTAGTTATAGTTTTAGTATATAAAGAAACAAAGACTATTTCGAGTTAACTCATGAAAGAACACGATGTGATTATTATCGGTGGCGGTTTAGCTGGCTGTGGAGCTGCCTTAGAAATGAAAACCATTGACCCCAATTTAGATGTGGGTTTAATCGCTAAAACCCATCCGATCCGTTCTCACTCCGTTGCCGCTCAAGGGGGAATAGCTGCCAGTCTCAAAAATGTGGACCCTGAAGATAGTTGGGAAGCACATGCTTTCGATACGGTCAAAGGTTCCGATTATTTAGCGGACCAGGATGGGGTAGAAATTCTCACGAAAGAAGCACCAGAGGTAATTATTCAGTTGGAACACATGGGAGTATTATTCTCCCGCTTGCCGGACGGTCGAATTGCCCAACGGGCTTTTGGGGGTCATTCCCACAAACGCACTTGCTATGCAGCGGATAAGACCGGTCACGCCATTCTCCACGAACTGGTAAATAATCTTCGCCGCAACCAGGTGCAGATTTACGATGAGTGGTATGCCCTACAACTGATTCTAGAAGATGGAGAAGTAAAGGGTGTCCTCACCTACCGGATCCTGGACGGACAGCTAGATATTCTTCGCGCTAAGGCGGTGATGTTTGCTACTGGGGGCTACGGTCGGGTATTTAATACTACTTCCAATGATTTTGCCTCTACTGGGGATGGTTTGGCCATGTGCGCTGCTGCTGGCTTGCCCTTGGAGGATATGGAGTTCGTTCAGTTTCATCCCACGGGGTTGTATCCGGTGGGGGTGTTGGTGTCGGAAGCGGTGCGGGGAGAGGGAGCCTATTTAATTAATAGTGCGGGGGAGCGGTTCATGGCTAATTACGCTGCCAAGCAAATGGAACTTGCACCCCGAGATATAACTTCTAGAGCCATTACCGTGGAAGTTCTGGCAGGACGGGGAATTAATCCCGATGGCAGCGCAGGCGGTCCTTTTGTCTATTTGGACTTGCGCCATATGGGCAAGGAGAAGATTATGAGTCGGGTTCCTTTCTGTTGGGAGGAGGCCCATCGACTACTGGGGGTAGATGCAGTTAAAGAACCCATACCCGTCCGTCCTACGGCTCATTACTGCATGGGAGGTATTCCAGTAAATGTAGATGGGAGAGTTCGAGCGAGTGGGGATAGTTTGGTAGAGGGTTTCTTTGCTGCTGGGGAGTGCGCTTGCGTTTCCGTTCACGGAGCCAATCGTTTGGGGAGTAATTCCCTGTTGGAATGCGTAGTATATGGGAAAAGAACCGGGAAGGCCATGGCCACCTACGTGCAAAACCGAAAAATGCCGGACTTGGATCCTCAATCCTATCTAACTGCTGCAAGGAAAAGAATGGAAGAATTGTTGGGGCAAGAGGGAACTATTCGCATAGCCCATCTAAGACAGGAATTTCAAGATTGCATGAGCCAACATTGCGGTGTTTTCCGTACTGAAACAACAATGCGATCGGGTTTAGCCAAAGTACAGCAGTTGAAGGAAAAGTACAAAGAAATTTATTTGGACGATAAAGGCTGTTGTTGGAATACAGAATTAATTGAAGCAATGGAATTGAAGAATTTAATGATAGTTGGAGAAGTAATTTTAACTGGGGCATTACATCGTCAGGAAAGTCGCGGCGCTCATTCGAGAGAGGATTATCCCACAAGAGACGATAGTAATTTCCTCAAGCACACGTTAGCTTATTATTCTCCTGCTGGTATTGAGATTAATTACATGCCAGTAACAATTAATCGCTTTGAACCTAAAGAGAGGAAATATTAGTTTTTTCAGCGAGAAAATGAACAACTATAGCAGTTGACAGTTGATAGTTGACAGTTGATAGTTAATACAATAACCGGTTGGTTGCTCCTTTGTGTAGCAATGTAATATGAAATCCGAAAAAGAATGCTACAGATACAATAAAAGTTCGAGAGCTTTTACGGATAGGGCAACGCTTATATGTTAAAA
>JH610493.1 GCA_000252485.1 Prochloron didemni P4-Papua_New_Guinea
GGGGGATAGAAGCTATTTGTAGCAACAATTATCGTATTTGATATAACACTAAATTAATCTTGTGGGATAGGCTTCTAGCCTGTCCCACATAAATTTAAGAATAAATAGCTCTATTCCTCTCTTCTCTCTTCCCTCTGTGTCCTCTGCGTCTCTGTGGTTATTATATTATAATATCTACTACTTCGAGGGTTCCACTGTGGCTTAGTTCTGATGATGGAGTCACTGTTATTTCTATATTTTGACCCAATGCCATTAAAAAAGAAAATAATTTTTCTAGAGAAAAAGATTGCAATCTACCATTCTTCAAAGCAGTCAACTTATCCTCATCAATTTCTAAAATTTTCATAGTTTCAATAGCTGTAAGATTTTTAACTTCGATCGCATCGTAGATCCTGGAAGCTAATTTAACTTTAGCAAATTGCTCCGCAGCATTTGGCAGTTCTAAATCTTGAAAAATGTTTCCTGAACTTACTGTATATTCCATGTCTATATTTATCCACCTATTGTTTTAGATATTTCCTGGGCAGTTTGCAGACGCTTTTGGATTAAATCAATAGTTTGCTTAGGAGTTTTAATTCCCTTCTTTGATTTTTTCTGAAAAGCGTGCAGGACATAAATGTAATTGTCTATTTTCATAGCATACACTGTCCTATAGGTATCGGTTCGATAATCCGTGACTATCTCAAAAACACCGTTGATTCTTTTCAAGGGTTTTATTTTAGGATGAAATTGATTCTTTTGAACTCGGTAAAGAATAAACCCAACTTCTTTTATAACATCTTCAGGAAACTCTTTCAACTCCTTTTTAGATAATCCTACCCAAATAATTGTTTTTAGCGCTGGCTCTATCATCAGTCAATTATAACCTTTTTTTTAATTTATTTTAAATAGTAACACTAAATTAATCCTGTGGGACAGGCTAGAAGCCTATCCCACATAAATCTAATAATAAATAGCTTTATTCCTCTCTTTCCTCTCTTCTCTCTTCCCTCTGTGTCCTCTGCGTCTCTGTGGTTATTATACGATCGCATCAACTATTAACTATTAACTATCAACTATCAACTATCAACTATCAACTATTTTTCCAACCTAACAACATACCACTGTAAATATTGACCCGGACCCACATCCAACTCGCAAGAAGTATCAAGAAGATGCTGCACTTGCTCCTCAATACTAGGAAATTTGACCAACTCTCGTGGCAAATTGTCCTGACGAGATAGTAAAATAGCCTTTAACTTGACTCGCAATTCTTCAACAGTGAGGAACTGTTCTGGTTGCTCATTTTCCAAAACCACAAAATAATCTTCCTGATACATCATCGAATCTGGCATAATCTTCTCATTCATCCCAACAATTTCTAGTTTACGATCGCCTTTTAACTTTTCCAACTTCACTCATGATGCAAATACCCTCCAATCCCTTCTCCAATCTCAATTACGAACCAGCAGTAGAAAATTTAGGAGAGGACTATTACGACGAAGTAGCTGCAGCGGAATTTCCCCTACACATCTTGCGCTTCCGTAATGACCACTTACTCCCCCTCCTAGGACTGGAACCCAAATCTGTCACCAACGACCATTTTGTCCAAGCGTTTGGCCAGTTTAACCAGGTTAGACCATTTTTAGCCCTACGCTACCACGGCCACCAATTTGGCAGCTACAACCCTTATTTAGGAGATGGCAGAGGTTTTCTTTACGGACAAGTAAGAGGTACGGACGGTAATCTCTACGACTTCGGTACAAAAGGTTCGGGCCGAACTCCCTATTCTCGCAGCGCTGACGGTAGACTCACTCTCAAAGGAGGAGTGAGGGAAGTATTAGCAGCGGAAGCTTTGCATCAATTGGGAGTAAATACTTCTCGCTGTTTCAGTTTAATTGAAACAGGGGAAGCTTTGTGGCGCAATGACGAACCTTCTCCCACTCGTTCTTGCGTAATGGTACGTTTCAGTTGTTCTCACATTCGTTTTGGCACTTTTGAACGACTGCATTATTTCCAACGTACCGATTTAATTGCCAAGCTTTTAGACCATGTTATTGATTGTTACTATCCTAATATAGCCCATGAAGATGACCGCTACAGTAGATTCTACGCTGAATTAGTAGAACGGGTCGCTCTCTTAACTGCTCAATGGATGGCTGCTGGGTTTTGTCATGGAGTATTAAACACGGATAATATGTCTATTACGGGGGAAAGTTTCGATTACGGTCCCTACGCTTTTATTCCCACTTATAATCCCAGCTTTACTGCTGCCTATTTCGACTATGGAGGAATGTACAGCTATGGCAATCAACCTTTTATTTGTAAATTAAACTTAGAAAGACTGCAAGCACCTTTAAAAAAGGTTATCTCTGTGGAGGAGTTAGAAGCTGGTTTAGCTAAGTTTGACGACTGTTTTCACTCTTATTACTACCAACTAATGCTGTGCAAGTTAGGTTTAGAGAAATTGCATATTCCAGAAACTAAAGCATTATTTCAGCAAACCATTGAATTACTAGTAAATACTCAAGTGGAATATCATGCTTTCTTTGCTGACTTGGCTCGAGGCTTTAATTATGGCTGGCGAGAAAATAGTTCTATCATTCTCGAAAATACTGAGATGCGGTCGTTAAAGCAGGACAATGAGGATTTGAAGCAGTGGAAACAATTATATTCTCAGATACTCAATCAGTTGCCAGAATCTGAAATGGAAAAGGTTCGCGATCGCCTTTCCCATTATAACCCGAAAACTGCATTACTCAGACCGGCGATCGAATCTATTTGGGAACCAATTACTCAGGAAGATAACTGGGAGCCATTTTACGAATTATTAGATAAAATCTCAGCAAAAGAGTAATTTGTTGTTGGTTGTTGGTTGTTGGTTGTTTGTTGTTTGTTGTTTGTTGTTGGTTGTTGGTTGTTGGTTGTTTGTTTTACCTATAGAGTTGATGCTCTGTATCTAACCAAACGATGTAAAATATTTCATCAATAAAAAATCCATGAATTCTACCATATTCATTAGCAGAAAGAGAAAATTGATAGGGGATATCAACTAATTCGTCTTCAAAAGGAATTCCAAAGCAGTTCTCGGTAGTATCACTCCAATTAATAGGATGGCATCGCAATGTCTTATTGCTATTCATCTTTAGCTCTTGTACTGATAAGCGTGATAATTCTTTCAGTCTGGTTAACAAAGCAATTAAATATTTTGTCCCTTTATGACGGATAGAAAATTTGGGATGTTCTTCCTGTAGGTATTGAAAAGAGAAAACAACTCTTTTGGGCAACTCCGGATTAAACCTAGTAGGGTGCGTTCGCAACGCACCACACCACTCATAGTGTCTTCAAGCAAATTTTGCGTAAGTCCTGATATTCAGACCCAAACAACTACTTTTGACCACACCCACATCTATATACCGGCTTATGAACGTGTTTAGTATTGAGTGAGAGCAACCAACCGGTTATTGTATAACTATCAACTGTCCACTATCAACTGTCAACTGCTATATTATTAACTTGGGTCTTTTTAAAGCGCTTTTTCTTCGGTTTCGACACGAGGTTCAAAATAATTTTTCATTGATTCTTTGGTGATAATCTTATTGCAAGGTTCGCTCTTGGCAAGACCCTCTCTCGCTTTTATCCAAGGCTCTTCTATATGAGTCATTCTTTCTAGCTCGTAAGCGTCGCAAGAGAAATATTCATCCACAACTTCTTCTAAAAATTCTCTAACCTCTTGATTAAAGCTTGGTTGGCTGACTTCTTCTTGTATCGGCATCCATTGCCAGCGTTTGTAGCGATCGTATAGAACTTTAATAACTGGCCCATGAATCCAAGCCTCAAAATCTTCTTCAAATAATGGCTTGCCATAGATGGCTAGATACCAAGCTTGAGAGTAATAGACTAACTTTTGTAGTTTGAGATTGCTCATAAAAGAACCAGTTTCATTAGCCATCCAAATAAAATATTCTGCGATTTCAAAGCAAGTTGTCATCTTGTACCTCATAGGAACCTTTTTAATTCTTCATTGTACAAGGTTTGTTTTTGGTTGACTGCTATATGGCGATCGCCTCTACAATCGTCATCAAGTAATCTGTATCCATCCGCGTTCATCTGTGTTCATCTGCGGTTAAAAAAATCCCCCACTCCAAAGAGCAGGGGATTTACTTGTTCAAAAGCTAACTAAAAAAGCTAGCCGAACTTAGCCGCCGTCGAGGCTATCAGGAATGCCGCGTAAGTCAAGATATAACCCACCGTAAAGTGAGTCAAACCAACTAAACGAGCTTGAACGATAGACAGAGCAACAGGCTTGTCCTTCCAGCGAACCAAGTTAGCCAGAGGAGTGCGCTCGTGGGCCCAAACAATGGTTTCAATCAACTCTTGCCAGTAACCGCGCCAAGAGATGAGGAACATGAAACCAGTTGCCCAAGCTAGGTGAGCAAAGAGGAACATCCAAGCCCAGACAGACAGGTTATTGACCCCGTAGGGGTTGTAGCCGTTAATCAACTGTGCGGAATTCGCCCAGAGATAATCCCGGAACCAGCCCATGAGGTAAGTAGAGTTCTCATTGAACTGAGCCACATTACCTTCCCAGATGCAGAGGTGCTTCCAGTGCCAGTAGAAGTTCAACCAACCCAGACTGTTCAGCATCCAGAACATAGCCAGGTAGAAGGAATCCCAAGCAGAGATATCACAAGTACCGCCACGACCAGGACCGTCGCAAGGGAAGGCAAAACCAAAATCTTTCTTGTCTGGCATTAACTTGGAACCCCGAGCATCCAGAGCGCCTTTAACCAGAATCAAAACAGTGGTGTGCAAAGCCAGAGCGATCGCATGGTGAACCAAGAAATCGCCAGGACCGATGGTCAAGAACAGAGAGTTAGATCCGCTGTTAATGGCATCCAACCAATAGTGAGGTCCAGGGATGTTAGCGCTGGCTATAGATGGCAAGCTATCTGGGTTAGCCAGCAGCACGTCAAAGCCGTAGAGAGCTTTACCAGAAGCAGCTTGAATGAACTGAGCAAATACTGGCTCAATCAGGATTTGCTTTTCAGGAGTGCCGAAAGCAACCACTACGTCGTTGTGGACGTACAAGCTGAGAGTGTGGAAACCTAAGAAGAGAGATACCCAGCTCAAGTGGGAAATTATCGCTTCTTTATGGTCCAGTATCCGAGCTAAGACGTTATTCTTATTGGCTTCTGGATCGTAATCCCGGACGAAGAAGATAGCGCCGTGAGCAAATGCTCCTACCATCAAGAAACCGGCAATGTATTGGTGATGAGTGTACAGAGCAGCTTGAGTGGTGTAATCCTGGGCTATGAAGGCGTAGGAAGGCATGGAGTACATGTGTTGAGCCACTAAAGAAGTGACCACACCCAGGCAAGCCAAAGCCAAACCTAGCTCAAAGTGTAGAGAATTGTTAATAGTGTCGTACAATCCCTTGTGACCGTCACCCAACATACCACCAAAGGGAGTTCCTTCTGGCGGATTGTGAGTTTCCAGAATCTCCTTCATGCTGTGACCGATACCGAAGTTGGTGCGGTACATATGGCCAGCGATGATGAAGAGAACAGCGATCGCCAAGTGATGATGGGCAATATCCGTCAGCCAGAGAGCCTCGCTTTGGGGATGGAAACCACCTAAGAAGGTGAGAATCGCCGTTCCTGCTCCTTCCGAGGTACCGAACATGTGTCCAGTGGTATCCGGGTTCTGGGCGTATACGCTCCAGTTTCCGGTAAAGAAGGGAGCCAAGCCAGCAGGGTGAGGCATGGTGGAGAGGAAGTTATCCCAACCCACACGTTGGCCGCGAGAAGCGGGGATTGCCACATGTACTAAGTGACCTGTCCAAGCCAAGGAGCTAACACCCAACAAACCAGCCAAGTGGTGGTTCAGGCGAGACTCTGCATTCCTAAACCAAGCCAAGCTAGGACGGAACTTAGGCTGTAAGTGGAGCCAGCCTCCGAACAGCAACAATGAAGCCAGAATCAACAGGAACATAGCCCCACCGTGCAATTCATTGTTCGTTCTCATCCCGATGGTGTAAAACCAGTGGTAAACACCAGAGTAGGCAATGTTTACCGGCGCACTTGCACCCGCTTGGGTAAAAGCATCAATTGCTCCTTCACCGAAGTGAGGGTCCCAAATTGCGTGGGCGATAGGACTGACATTGAGAGGGTCTTTGACCCACTGTTCAAAGTTACCTTGCCAGGCTACATGGAATAGAGTGCCAGAAGTCCACAGGAAAATGATGGCAAGATGACCGAAATGAGTTGCAAAAATCTTTTGGTAAAGATTTTCCTCTGTCATCCCATCGTGAGTTTCAAAATCGTGGGCTGTGGCAATCCCGTACCAAATCCGACGAGTAGTTGGATCTTGAGCGAGATCCTGGCTAAATTTTGGAAATTTAGTTGCCATAGGTCTTTAGGAAATTATTCTCCCTAATAAATTGAGACTAATGCAAAATTGCTGCTCGCTTTTTTTACTTCTTCCAACTATTAAAGTTGGGAAGAGATTAATAAAAACGGTTTCTTAGCGAATTATTTACCCTAATTTTGCCGTTTTGAATTTAAACACCCATCTTACTCTGTTTTGGGGAGTAGCTTGCCAATGCTTGGGGGATTAATTCCAGTGGGAGACTGGAACAATCTCCCCAGAGCAAGCCGCTTCGCCACAGGGCAAAGCATTTGATGAGTAGTTTAACCCAGTGAAAGCGTTCGTGCCAGGAAGAATGCCCAGGTAACGGTAATTCCTCCTAAGAGATAGTGAGCTACACCTACCGCCCGACCCTGGGTAATGCTCAGAGCGCGAGGCTGAATCGAAGGAGCCACTTTCAACTTATTATGAGCCCAAACAATAGACTCAATTAATTCTTGCCAATAGCCGCGACCGCTGAAGAGGAACATCAAGCTAAAGGCAAAGATAAAGTGACCAGCCAGGAACATAATTCCGTATGCTGATAGAGCAGAGCCATAAGAGTTTATCACGTTGGCTGCTTGCGCCCAGAGGAAGTCCCGCAACCAACCGTTGATTGTGATTGCACTTTCAGCAAAGTTGCCAAAAGTCACATTATAAACTTCTCCATCCTCTACCGTTCCCCAAACATCAGATTGCATTTTCCAGCTAAAGTGGAAAATAACGATGGAGAGGGAATTATACATCCAGAACAAGCCCAAGAAGACGTGATCCCAAGCAGAGACCTGACAAGTGCCGCCACGACCTGGACCATCGCAAGGGAAGCGGAAACCAAGATTGGCCTTATCGGGAATCAGGCGGGAGCTGCGAGAATACAGCACACCCTTAAGCAGAATCAAGGCAGTCACATGGATGGTGAAAGCGTGGATGTGGTGAACCATGAAGTCAGCCGTACCCAGGGTTATGGGAGCCATTGCCACTTTCCCGCCTATAGCCACAACCCCTCCACCGAAGACTTGGCTCACCCCTTCTAGGGTATAGGGAGCGGTTCCGCCGGGAGCAGCATTATGAATTGCTTGAATCCACTGAGCAAAAATCGGCTGCAACTGAATAGCGCTATCGGAGAACAGATCTTGGGGACGACCCAAAGCCCGCATTGTATCGTTGTGAACGTACAAGCCAAAGCTGTGGAAGCCCAACCAGATACAAACCCAATTGAGGTGAGAAATAATGGCATCTCGATGGCGAAGTACCCGATCTACCAGATTATTCACATTCTTAGCAGGGTCGTAGTCCCGCACCATAAAGATAGCGCCGTGAGCGCCAGCTCCTACTATAAAGAACCCGCCAATCCAGGTGTGGTGGGTAAACAGAGACAGCATCGTGCCGTAATCCGTAGCCATATAGGGGTACGGCGGCATGGCGTACATGTGGTGAGCCACGATGATGCTCAGAGAACCAACCATAGCCAGGTTAATAGCCAGTTGAGCGTGCCAGGAAGTAGTTAGGATTTCGTAAAGACCTTTATGACCTTCACCAGTGAAAGGCCCTTTATGATTCTCAAGAATTGCCTTCATGCTTTGGCCGACACCGAAGGTATTGCGGTACATGTGGCCAGCAAAGATAAAGAGAACACCGATGGCTAGGTGGTGGTGAGCCACATCGGTCAACCACAAACTTCCAGTAGTGGGATTCAAACCCCCATTAAAGGTCAGAAAATCAGAGTATACACCCCAATTCAGTGTAAAGAAGGGTTTAATTCCTTGTGCAAAACTGGGATACAGCTCTGCCATCAAGCTGGCATCCAAGAATTTATCAGGTAAGGGAATCTGGTCCGCAGAAACCCCAGAATCCAGCAGCTTGTTAGTTGGCAGAGAGACGTGGATCAGGTGACCGGCCCAACTCAAAGAACCGCAACCCAGCAGTACCGCTAAGTGGTGATTCATCATCGACTCCACATTCTGGAACCATTCCAGTTTGGGAGCGCTCTTATGATAGTGGAACCAGCCAGCAAACAGCATCAGTCCTGCCATTACCAATCCACCAATAGCAGTAGCCATTAGCTCAGTGGAATTGGTGAAGCCACAGGCTCGCCAGAGATAAAACAGACCGGAAGTTATCTGGATACCACTGAAGCCGCCGCCTACATCAGCATTGAGAATACCTTGACCCACAACTGGCCAAACTACTTGGGCAGAAGGCTTAACGTTGATGGGATCTGCCAGCCAAGCTGTGTAGTTAGAGAATTTAGCGCCATGAAAATACATGCCGCTCAACCAGACGAATACTACGGCTAAGTGGCCGAAGTGAGCGCTGAAAATCTTCCGCGAAACGTCTTCTAGATCGCTGGTTTGACTATCGAAATCGTGTGCATTGGCATGAAGGTTCCAAATCCAGGTGGTGGTTTTTGGTCCCCTTGCCAGGGTACGGTCAAAATGACCAGGCTTTCCCCACTTCTCTGTGGAAGTAGGTACTGGGTCTTTATCAACCCTAATTGCCATGAGGGTTCTCCTCTCTAGACAATGAACTTATATTGTTATTCAAGTATTCGAGTAATTTTATCACTCGGTTGCTACTTTATCCCTGAATTAATCAACTCTTATCTTTGGTAGATAGAAGGGCTAGGTTAATTGAGGTCTTATTATAGAGATGATATAGCTTTGTTGTCTTTTTTTTCTTTTGCTTAACATATTTTAAATTTCCGAAGGCTTCATCCGTCATTGGAGGGTTTGAGTTACAGCCAACCCTGGCAAAAGTCAAGAAAATGTAAATAAAAATTTACAAAAAGTAAAATAAATTTACATTTTCTCAAGACAGATTCTATAGCAATGAGCAATTAACAATGAACAATGAACAATTAAGAGTTCGTGCGAGAAAAATGCCCCTTTCGCTTTGTACAAAGGTGATGCAGCAGATGCAGCACTTTTGTATAGAAATGTAGCATGTAACGACACTTTAGGAGCGAAGCGCTATATCTTGCCAATCTCTAGTCTCTTGGGAGAGGATTTCGCTATATTTCTTAATGAAGTGTAGCGACAGTATAGGAAGAGAAAGCGTGTTGGGTTTTAATCGCAAATGGATAAGCAGAATTTTGTCTTGCTTATTATTCATGGTCTTAAGTTGGAGTTTAGTCAGTTGCGGAGATAACCAGTCAGAGACTTCGCCATCAAAAACAGAGCAATCTTCTATCATCACCCCAGAAGAGAAGCTCTCAGAAGTACCCCCGCCAATTTTGATTCAGCAATTGCGTCAGACTTTGGCACAATATCAGCCTCAAGTTACGATTCTCAGTCCCAAGGCTGATGAAATTCTCCAGGACACGACAGTTAACCTGCAAGTCCAAGTGCGAGACTTACCCATCTTTGAAAATCCGGAACTGAAAATGGGTCCCCACTTGCAGGTCATTCTGGACAATCAATCCTATGGGGAAGTATACGATCTGGATCAACCCATCGTTTTTACCGATTTAACTCCCGGAACTCATACTCTGCGGTTATTTGCTTCTCGTCCTTGGCACGAAAGCTTTAAAAATGACGGTGCTTATGCCCAAACAACCTTTCATATCTTTGCCAAAACCGACGAGAATGCTCCAGATTCTTCTTTGCCTCTGTTAACCTATAGTAGTCCCAAGGGGAATTACGGAGCAGAGCCAATTCTGCTGGACTTTTATTTAACTAATGCTCCTTTACATTTGCTAGCTCAGGAGGACCCAGATTCGGAGATTGGGGACTGGCGGATCCGAGCTACGATTAATGGTCAAAGCTTTTTATTGGATACTTGGGAACCAATATATCTGGAGGGCTTTAAGCCAGGAAAGAATTGGGTGCAGTTGGAATTTATCGATGGAGCGGGGAATAATATTGCCAACGTCTTTAATAATACGGCGAAACTGATTACCTACCAACCTAATGGCCAGGATACTCTCTCTCGAATAGTGCGAGGAGAAGTGGAGCTAGAGGCTGTACGAGGAATTGTAGATCCGAATTATCAATTTGAGCCAATAACTTCTGAGGAGGAAGCGCCCGATGTTGAAACGGCAACTCCCAAAGAGGAAACTATTGTGGAAGAAACAACAATAGAAGAGGTGGCTCCTCCTGAAGAAGAAGTAACAATAGAAGAGGTGGCTCCTGCTGAAGAAGAAACAACAATAGAAGAGGTGGCTCCTCCTGAAGAAGAAACAACAATAGAGGAAACTCTTCCAGAACAAGAGGTGATTAAAGAAGAGGTAGTGCCTGTTGAAGAAGTAATACCAGAGCAAACTACGGAAGAAAAGACCTTTATCCAGCAACCAACAGAAGCTGAAAAATCTTTAACAGAAGATTTAGCTGCTACTGAAGCCAGT
>JH610494.1 GCA_000252485.1 Prochloron didemni P4-Papua_New_Guinea
TTAAGAGTTGAGGAGTCCAAAACCAGACTTGTCAAGACCACTGAGGGCTTTGAGTTCTTAGGTTTCAAGTTCCTCGTTTTGCCTGATGGAAGATTTAAAAGCTATCCAACGGATAAGAAACACAGGGAACTAAAGGCCAAAGTTAAAGAAGTCATCAGAGACAAGAAATTTAAACTTGAAGACCGAATTAAGAAAGTCGGCTCAATAGTTCGCGGATGGCGAAATTACTACCAGTACTGTAATATGGAGAAGTACAACCTATGGGCACTCAACCACAACACGTGGAAGTTCATCATTGTTGGAAATCCGTAAGAACAAGAAAATAGCTAACAAGCGGTCGTGGACTAACGAACAAATTAAACGGGCCTTTCCCAGCGTAAGTTGGTCTCAGAACAGGTTTGTAAACGTCAAGGGCGATGCCAGTCCTTTCAACGGTGACTTACCATACTGGACTAAACGTAATTCCAAGCTGTACAGCAATCACACAGCAAGGGCGCTGAAGAGACAGGAATTCAAGTGCGGAGAATGCGGATTATCGTTTCTAGGTGATGAAGTCGTAGAGCTGCACCATAAGGATGGCAACCATAATAATTGGAAGTACTCCAACCTGGTCGCTTTACACAAGCACTGTCACCAGCATCAGGAGATACACTCTAAATCTAGGGCCGTCAAATGATGTGGAGATGGGGTTACGGCCCCTATGAGACTTAGAGCCGTGTGCGGCGAAAGCAGCATGCACGGTTCGGCAGGAGAGGTGTCCGGTGGCAACATCGGCATCGACTCTAACCT
>JH610495.1 GCA_000252485.1 Prochloron didemni P4-Papua_New_Guinea
CGTTGCGCACGCGAAGCGCCGCTCTTAGCGCCCGCACCCTACTGATAGAAACTAGGGAAATTTAACAGTAGATTAGTTAATGTTGGGAGGTCCCTGAGCGGTAGTCGAAGGGTTTCGTTGCTCAAACCCAACCTACAATTTATTCCACTCAAACACCATCCCAAATCCAACAACCAACAACCAACAACCAACTATTTATCCTGGTTCTACCCAGCGATCGTCGGCTTTAATTAAAGCAATCAACTCTTCTACACCTTTGTCCTCTGGCACTTTCTTGATTTCTTCTTTGCCGCGATACAAGGAGATATAACCGGGTTGCTTGCCTACATAGCCGTAATCCGCATCTGCCATTTCTCCGGGACCGTTGACGATGCAACCCATTACTGCTATATCTAAACCGGTGAGATGTTTGGTGGCTTCTCGCACTTGATGCAGTACTTCTTCTAAATTAAATAGAGTTCGTCCGCAGGAAGGACAAGCCACGTACTCTACCATGGTC
Source organism: Prochloron didemni P4-Papua_New_Guinea (assembly GCA_000252485.1). Taxonomy (GTDB): domain Bacteria; phylum Cyanobacteriota; class Cyanobacteriia; order Cyanobacteriales; family Prochloraceae; genus Prochloron; species Prochloron didemni. The sequence goes on from JH610495.1 coordinate 500, forward strand.
TTGCGCAGTCCTAAGGCTTGCAAGATGCTGTAACAAACGGGAATTTCTTTCTCTGGGGCTTCTGTAAGTGAAGCGCGAATGGTATCCCCTATTCCTTCCGCTAAGAGCGTGCCGATTCCTGCGGTAGATTTGATGCGACCGTATTCTCCATCTCCCGCTTCTGTTACTCCTAAATGCAGGGGATAGTCCATGCCTAATTGGTCCATGCGCCGCACCATGAGGCGATAGGCTGTGAGCATTACTTGTACTCGGGAGGCTTTGAGGGAAATGACTAGGTTGCGGAAATCTAGGGATTCGCAAATGCGGATAAATTCTAAGGCGGATTCTACCATTCCTTCGGGGGTGTCGCCGTAGGTAAAGAGCATGCGTTCTGCTAGGGAACCGTGGTTTACGCCGATGCGCATGGCTTTATTTTGCTCTTTGAGACTGATTACCAGGGGTTCCAGGGTTTCCCTTATTTTCGCTCCAATGTCTGCAAATTCTTCTTTGGTGTATTGGGTGCGATCTGATTTGGGCTTTTCAAAGACGTATAATCCGGGATTAATCCGCACCTTATCTACATGTTTGGCTACTTCCAGGGCGATTTTCATGCCGTTGTGATGCACGTCCGCCACTAGGGGCACTGGTTGATAGGTTTGAGCCAATTGTTGCTTGATTTGGGCCAGGGCTTTGGCATGAGCCATGCTGGGTACTGTTACCCGGACAATTTCACAGCCGAGTTGGTGGAGGCGACGAATGGCGGCTACGGAACCATCTATATCTAGGGTATCTTCGTTAATCATGGACTGAACCACTACCGGGTTGTTTCCGCCAATGGTTACGGCTCCCACTTTTACGGGTCGGGTTTTCCTTCTGGGAATCGCAGTTGACAGGGTTGGTTCTGTTACGGGAGCAGTTTTGGGCTGTGGTCGGGTTTGCATAACCAATAGACTCAATCTGGTAGGGAAATTATCCGATATTATTATCTCACGATACCTCTCGGGAAAACGGAAGCCGCGAACGGATGAAGTTAACGCGGCACTTCGACTACGCGGTCCCTGCACTTCGACTTCGCTCAGTGGCCGCGTAGCCGAAGGGCAGTGACCACGGATTTATCCGCCATGAAATTGATAGCTATATCCATCTTTGCGATGAATAGCTTGGCAGTATTTATAGCTAATTCCCGAGACCCTTCCTAAAGAGTAGTAATATCAAAAGAACCAGTTTTTCGAGTTGCCACCCTACCTATATAAGTACCGATTTTTTTACCTTTAGTTACAACAGCTTTTACAATATCTCCCGTTTGAAAACCCTTGTGAATTTTTTTTCTGGAGTTATGGCGAATTGGAAACCCATATTTATTTGTCCCGCATATCTGGCGCTTTCCATGTCCCTTGGCTGCAATTAACAAAGTAGAGTCAGAGGACTCCTTCTAAAGGGCGATCACTTGTTTGAGTTAACGATCTGCGTACACGAAATGCGTTCAAGCTGCTAGAACCGCTCCACGGACCGCCCGTTTTAGCCGAGACCTTAATTCAAAAGGGGGTATCTAGCCCCATCACTGATACATTGAACGTCTATTTTGTCAAGTACCATTTATACAAAATAGCTGAGATTACCCTGCTTCTAGAAATTATGAAAGAATGCAGTGAACAGGCGATCGCTAACGGTATGACTCCAGAGATTTTAGAATCAATCCTTGCTGATGAATAACCAACCCACAGTAATCGATACCAATATCATAGTGAGCGTTTGATTTTTTCTAGCTTTACTAGTATACAATAATCTATAGACGCAAATAAAAATAGGAGTCAAACATGAAAACCATCACTATTCAGGTGGATTCAGAAGTAGCGAAAGCCTATGAAGAAGCCCCAAGCCAACAACAAGAAAATGCATCATTAATCTTGAACCTGGTCATGAAAGAATTATTAAAGTCAACTCAATTTAATGAACTTGTCCGACAAATCCGAGAAGAAACAACAGCGAAAGGATTGACCCCAGAAATTTTAGCCGAACTTCTAGAAGATGACTAAAAAACGAATCGTTTTAGACACTAATATCTTAATCAGTGGCTTAGTTCTATCCTCATCTAAACCTCAACAAATTTTTGATTATGTAACAGAGAATCAAATCTTGCTTATATCAGAAGCAACTTTTGCTGAAATTTTCCAAACCTTTATTCGTCCTAAATTCGATAAATATTTATCTATCGAAAAAAGACTGGCCTTCATAGCCACTCTCAGACAAAAAGCAGAAATAATAGATATTCTTGAAGTCATTACGGATTGTCGAGACCCCAAAGATATAGCGCTACGCGCAATTCAAAATTCAAAATTCAAAATTCAAAAATACGCTATGACTGAGTTTCAGACATTATTAATGTCCTAACCTAAATCCGTAGTGCTATAACAAATTTTTAGAATTAGCAGTAAGTGGTAAAGCGAACTTTATTGTTACTGGAGATAAAGATTTATTGGTACTAAATCCCTTTAGAAATATCGAAATTATTACAGCCAACGAATTTTTAACAAGATTTGCGTAACTAAGAAGTGAACACCCAAGGAGATTATATATTATTAAGAGAGGACAGCCCAAAGGGCTATCCCACGGGGAATTAAACAATGGATAGTGAGAGACTGAACAGCTAAATTACTTCGGCAATCTAAGATTGATTAAACGGTAGCAACTGCTGGTTGCAAACCCAACTTATTAACCAATCTATCTAGGTCAAAATATTCTCCAATCAATTGCTGGATCCCCTCAACTTTAATTGGTTCTTGAATCCGAACGTTGCCAAAAGCGTGATCGGCAATTTCTACGGTAGAAAGAGTGTCTAAATTAACCGCTAAAACGGGAATTTCTAAGTCTTCAGCCCGACTGAGAATTTGGGGTTGAGGTGGCACGTGTCCGGTGAGAATCAAGCAATGGGTAGAAGTTTCTAAGGCAGCTAGTTGCAAGTCTGTGCGATCACCCCCTGTAACTACAGCCATATGTTGCCCTTTGCGGAAATACTCTAGGGCGGAATTGATGTTCATGGCTCCAATGGTTAGACTTTCTACCATTAAATCTAGGCGATCGCCGCGACAGAGAATTTTTGCTGTCAACCTTTGAGCTAACTCCCGAACGCTGACGCTGCGGAGTAAATTGTTTCGCGGCAACATTCCCAAAACTTCAATTCCCTGTCGTTCTAGAAAAGGTTTAATTTGGCTTTGGGTTCCCTCTAGCTTATCTGCTGGGATCTGGTTAATACAGACTCCTAAAAGGCGATGACCTAAATATTGCTTGGCTCTTAAAAGATTGTCTACTAACTGCAAAGAGCTATAAGAAGTAACCAAAACAATAGCAGCATCCAGGGACTCGGCCATTTCCACGGCGGACACGTTAAAAAGGCTACCTTCCGAGAGAGTTCCCGGTCCTTCTAACAAGACTAAATCCCCTTTTACTTCTTGGTAGCAAGCGGTTAAATTTTGATTGTAATCGGTGTTATCTTTTTCTTGAAGCCTTTTGCTAATGGTTTCGGAGTCCAGGTACACCAGAGGCATTTTTACCTGCTCTGGAGCTAAATTCAAAGTTGTAGCAATAAAGCGCACGTCTTCTTCAATAATGCGATGGTCATCGTTGCCGATAAAAGTTCCTAAGGGTTTCCCATAGGCTAGAGTAATTCCCAGCTTTTGCAACGCGCCAGCTATACCCAAAATTGTTGCTGACTTACCGCTGTAAGCTTCTGTTGATGCCATAAGCAAGTATTTAGCTGATTTAGCCACAGCCTCACTCCTTTTATTTTCTAGTTTCAATTGAATTTATAGATGTTACCGTTTTAGCAACTTGCGATAGAATTCTTCACTAAAATCTACGAACTGGGATTGCTGAAAAGTCTCAATTAGCTGTGTTAAATACTTAACTAGATCCGCATTGGAGATTTCCATTTCGTAGCTCAAATCTGCGTTACTATTAAATATTAATTGACAGAAAGTTAGTTCTGAAGGCAGCATGGACACGTACCAGGTAGCAGCAAAAGGAACGTTCTCGCTGGCTTCAATTTGACGCTCTCCCTCCACACCTCCTTTTTTAAAAAGGCTGATTGCCAAGGGAAGTAAACTGCGTTTATCCTTGAGACAGTAGGGCATGTAGACTATAGTGTCTTCTTTACCAGCAGGTTCTAGATTGTCCAGATCCGAAATAGAGTCCGACATAGAGATAGTTTCTTATTTTCTATTGGTTAATTTCTTTTATCTTAAGATAACGATTGGTCTGATGACTATTGGTCGCACGAACAAAGAAGGCAATCCCTTAAGCGTTGCCCCCATGATGGAACGTACAGATCGCCACTTCCGTTACTTTATCCGTCAGATTACTCGCCATACCCTACTGTACACGGAAATGATTGCTACTGCAGCTATTCTTCACGGCGATCGCCGGAAACTGCTGGATTTTTCCCAGTTGGAGAAACCTCTCTCCCTCCAACTGGGGGGGGACGACCCGGCGGCTTTAGCAGAATGCGCCCGCATTGGGGAAGATTGGGGCTACGATGAGATAAATCTTAATGTAGGCTGTCCCAGTCCTCGGGTAGTCAAGGGAAACTTTGGCGCTTGTCTCATGGCTCAACCGGAATTAGTTGGGGAAGGGGTGGCAGCTATGGTGAAAGCGGTTAAATTGCCGGTAACGGTTAAACATCGCATCGGCGTTGACGAGCTAGATCGCTATGAAGATATGGCTAATTTCGTCCGTATGGTTTCGGAAGCTGGTTGTAGTAGGTTTACGGTTCACGCTCGCAAAGCTTGGCTCAAGGGTTTGAGTCCCAAGGAAAATCGCCAGGTTCCTCCTTTGCGCTATGGAGACGTTTACCGTTTGAAAGGAGAGTTTCCTCATTTGTTTATAGAAATTAACGGGGGTATTGTTAATTTAGAACAGGCGAAAGAGCAATTGCAGTTGGTAGATGGAGTGATGATCGGGCGAGCTGCTTGGGACAATCCTTATATTTTGGCTAAGGCAGATAGGGAAATATATGGGGGAGATAATCCAGTTCCTACTCGACATCAAGTGGTGGAAGCGATGGTGCCTTATATCGATAGTTGGGTAAGTAAGGGACTGAAACTTCATGGCATTAGCCGACACATGCTTCAGCTTTTTACTCGCTGCCCCGGTACTAAAGCTTGGAAGCGCCATCTTAGCGAAAATGCCCATCTTCCGGGTGCGGATTCTAGAGCGATCATAGCTGCTTTAGCAAAAGTTCCGCCAATTAATTAATTTTGTTGTTGGTTGTTGGTTATTTGTTGTTGGTTGTTTGTTGTTGGTTGTTTGTTGTTGGTTGTTTGTTGTTGGTTATTTGTTGTTGGTTGTTTGTTGTTGGTTGTTTGTTGTTGGTTATTTGTTGTTTGTTTTTGTTTACGACGGGCGCTCACAACTGCTTGACGAAAACCCAAAATGACTAAAATATTAGATACGGAGAGAAAGAATTCTGCACCACCGTGAAGCCAGTCTACATTAGCTAAAGAGCGTCCGTAATGCTCTTGGGCATAAACGCCAGCGGAAATAGTAACGAACACGAATACTAGGAGGAAGTAAAAGCCGATTAACGCTAAACGGGGAGCTTTCCCGCTGCGAGTTAGAAACCACAAAAATCCTAGGTAAGGAAAAAGAGAAAGAGCAAAGAGAGTATCTTTAGAAATCATAGGTTGGTTATTGGTTGTTTGTTGTTTGTTGTTTGTTGTTTGTTGTTCGCCAAATCCACCAAGCAGCAATACACAGAGTACAATTACCTAGTACCGTCATCCATGCTTGGAGAGTGACGAGCCATTCTAAAGATGTGCTATTTTCAAAGAAATGCCAAGTACAAGCACACATGGCACTTACTAAAGCCGGTAACATGGCACAAGCGAGACCCCACCAATAGCGATCGCCTGTCACTTCGCCATAAATCCAAACAAACCAAATAGCCCCAATCCACTCGATGACGCTAGAGGTATGAACTATCCAGGTAGGAATTGAAAGAGCGTGCATGAATTATTTCTCGGTTAAATTTATCTTGATCATAGCACTTTGTGTTAGAATTAAACTCATTTAAATTTACCGCCGTGCAATGGATGTTACAAACATGGGTTAAACTTGAGTAATAATCCCAAGGAAACGTTAAATTATCAAGAAAAATCAAAAGATAAATTGAGCTAAATATAAACTCCGATTATTTTTGCTTTCAAAGTGGAATAATAAGGGATTATCTATCTATCTTATTTTACTATACAACACCATGGAGATCTTGCCTAATTTTCTCCTAATTGGTGCAGCTAAAGCAGGAACTACGAGACACTATTTATAGTAAAGTCTTATTTATGCTTGTGCCAAGTTTCAATCTTTCCTGCTAGACTAAACTCATAGTGAGTATGAGTTGGACTAATGGCTAAACTAAAGCAACGTCGAGAAGAAAACGTCAGAGGCAACTTCTATGTAGACAGTACCTGTATTGACTGCGATACCTGTCGCTGGGTGGCACCAGAGGTATTCAGTCGGGTGGGGGACCAGTCCGCAGTGCATGCCCAACCTATGGAAGCCACGGCCCAACTACGAGCCATGCAGGCTTTGTTATCTTGTCCTACCGCTTCCATCGGTACGGTGGAAAAGCCGGAGGATATTAAACTAGCTCAAGCCAGCTTTCCCATTTTGGTGGAAGATAACGTATATTACTGCGGCTACCACTCGGAAAGTTCTTTCGGTGCTGCGAGTTACTTGATTCAAAGACCTGAAGGAAATGTTTTAATAGATTCTCCTCGCTTTGCACCTCCCTTAGTGAAACGTTTGGAAGCAATGGGTGGAATTAAATATATGTATTTAACTCATCAGGATGATGTGGCGGACCACGAGAAATTTCACCGTCATTTTGGTTGCGATCGCGCAGCGCCACCTTGTGATCGCGCAGCGCCACCTTGTGAGCGCATTCTTCATGTTGATGATATTACCAGCAGTACGGAAGGAGTGGAGATTAAGTTAGAGGGTTCGGAGGCGGTAGAATTGGCTCCAGACTTTTTAATTATACCGGTTCCCGGACACACGAAAGGTCATACCGTTCTCCTCTATGGTCAGAAGTTTCTCTTCACGGGAGACCATTTAGCTTGGTCTACTTTGTTAAACCATCTCTATGCTTTCCGTCGCCATTGTTGGTACTCTTGGTCGGAACAAATTAAATCTATGGAAAAACTAGCTGGATATTCTTTTGAATGGGTTCTTCCTGGTCACGGTCGTCGCTATCATGGAGATAAAGAAACTACAAGCAAGCAAATGGAACAATGTATTGCTTGGATGAAACAAAATTATAGCAATGAGCAATGAACAATGAACAATTAAGAGGTTGATCAAAAAAAATGTGTCTTTCGCTTTATACAAAGGTATAGTTTATTTTTCGTAGGTTGGGTTGAGGTAACGAAACCCAACAGCACGTATTGTTGTGTTGGGTTTCGCTATCGCTCTACCCAACCTACAATTGCGGAAATTTAATTTCTTTTAATTATTGCATTTAAAAACCGCAGAGGCGCAGAGGACGCAGAGAAGAAGATAAGAGAGAGTAAGACAAGAAAGGGGGAGAGTTCAAGAGGTTTTCTGTTGAATAAATAGAATGTTAAGTTTTATTAATTAAAAAATCGAAAAGTAGCAAAATAGTTTAGAATTGCGAGGTTTACTATTGAGCTGAAATAGAACTATTGCCGCAATACTAATGAATGAGGAAAAACGGAAACAATACTGGCGTGCTAATTCCAATCTCATCCGCAATCTCTTGATTGTTTGGGCTACAGTTTCCCTGTTGTTGAGCATTTTGTTAGTTGTACCTTTGAACAGTATAACTTTCGGCCAAATCCCCTTGGGTTTCTGGATGGCACAACAGGGTTCAATTATGGTGTTTGTGGTGCTGATTTTTGTCTACGCTATTCAGATGGATAAAATCGATCGCAAATATAAATAAAACAGTTATAGCGCTACGGGCAATTCAAAATTCAAAATTCAAAACTCATAAAGACGGCTATGACTAGGTTTCAGGCTTTATTAATGTCCTAACCTAAATGGGTAGTGCTATACCAACAGTTACTAATAGTTACCAATTACCAATAATCAATCATGTCAGTAAAAATTTGGACTGCTATATTAGTGGGTCTCTCCTTCATGGCCTATATCTATATTGGTTGGCGCTCTCGGGTCAAGGATACTAAAGGCTTTTTCGTCGCCGACCAGGACGTGCCTGCTGTTGCTAACGGGGCCGCTACTGCAGCTGACTGGATGTCTGCGGCTTCTTTTATCTCTATGGCGGGATTGATTTCTTTTCTCGGTTACGATGGCTCCATCTACCTCATGGGTTGGACGGGAGGATACGTTTTATTGGCCCTACTCCTGGCTCCCTACTTGCGGAAGTTTGGTAAATATACTGTGCCGGATTTTGTGGGCGATCGCTACTATTCCAATATCGCCCGTTTGGTGGCAGTAGTAGCGGCTTTGTTCGTTTCCCTCACCTACGTAGCGGGACAGATGCGGGGAGTGGGTATCGCTTTTAGCGGCTTCCTGGGAATCCCGGTGTCTTATGGAGTGGTTATTGGTATGGTGGTGGTGGCGATTTTCGCTATTTTAGGCGGAATGAAAGGGATTACTTGGACTCAAGTGATTCAATATGGAGTGTTGATTGTCGCCTATCTCATTCCCGCAGTAGCCATTGCCTGGATACTCACGGGCAATCCCATTCCTCAATTAGCTTTTACTTTCAGCGACATAGTACAAAATCTCAACCAGGTGCAAGTGGAGTTGGGTTTTGAGGAATATACTAAACCCTTTGCCAACAAGGAAATGTTGGACGTATTATTTATTACCATTGCTTTAATGGTGGGTACTGCTGGACTTCCCCACGTCATCGTCCGCTTTTATACCGTACCCAACGTGCGAGCCGCTCGCTATTCTGCTGGTTGGGCTTTGTTATTTATCGCTCTCCTCTATACTACCGCTCCCGCTTTAGCTGTTTTTGCTCGTTATAACTTAGTGGATAGTTTGCACAACCACACGGTTCAAGAAGTGCAAGAGCTAGACTGGGCTACTAAGTGGCAGGAGACTGGTTTATTAACTGTAGAAGATAAAAATGGAGATGGTTTAATCGAACTTTCCCCGGATAAAGAAATTAGCGAAATTAAAATTGACCGAGATATTATTGTTCTTTCTACTCCAGAAGTGGCCAAACTGCCTGCCATTGTAATTGGTTTGGTAACTGCTGGTGGTTTAGCCGCAGCCCTATCTACTGCCTCCGGGTTATTGTTAGTAATTAGCAGTTCCGTAGCTCACGATATTTACTATCGCATTGTCAATCCCAATGCTTCCGAGTCTGCTCGACTGATGGTAGGTCGAATAATGGTGGGATTTGCTATAGCTATTGCTGGATATTTCGGCGTTAATCCGCCAGGGTTTGTGGCCCAAGTGGTAGCGTTTGCTTTTGGTTTGGCTGCAGCTAGTTTTTTCCCAGTTATTATCTTGGGAATATTCCATAAACGCACCAATCGAGAAGGGGCGATCGCCGGGATGTTGGTGGGTTTAATTTTCACTGCTTCCTATATTATTGGGATTAAATTTTATGCCATGGAGCCGTGGTTTTTTGGGGTTTCTGCGGAAGGAATCGGAACGGTGGGAATGGTTCTCAATTTTGTGATAACTTTGATTGTTTCTCATTTCACTCCTCCTCCTCCAGCGGAAGTACAGGAAATGGTGGAAACGTTGCGCAGTCCTGGGTAACCCTCTCCCCAACCCCTCTCCCACTGAGAGGGGCTATTGGATTTAAATTTAGAGGGGCTATTGGAGTTAAACGTAGGGTGCGGGCGCTAAGAGCGGCGCTTCGCGTGCGCAACGCACCAGCAGCTTTAAATATACGCCTTTATTTTTGGAGAGCTTTTGTAAATACTGGGGGGTGTGGTCAAAAGTAGTTGTTTGTGTCTGAATATGTATTTATAAATCGTGGGGTAGCCCTCTGGGCTGCCACGACTATTGAGAATATAAAATTCAACTGTAGTTAAATGTAGGGTGCGTTCGCAACGCACCAGCAGCTTTAAATATATGCTTTTATTTTTGAGATCTTATTGTCATTTTAAATAAGTATTATTTTTTCTAAAAAATCACAAGGTCGATCCACCTTATATGAGCCTCTGGGTTTAGAAACCGGGTTTCTTCTCTTATTTTAGGAATTAATGCCGAAATTTTGCAAAGAAACCCGGTTTCTTGTACGGTATCGCTAACTGGTGGGTTACGCGATCGCTGCTTGGCTATTTACTCTATCGATACAATTTTATTACAATAGACATCGTAAGAATTGATTATAAAACTCTATGCTACGATAAACCAAGTATAATGGATAAAGCTTTGTCTAATTGCTTCATATTGAAACTATTACCATTTAATTTCACCACGAGCTAATTTTGCTTCATAATCCTCCAAGTTAGTTAAATAGTCAGAAAAACTAGATTCAGCCAGCTTTGATGACTCGGTAAACTGCATCCATAATTGCCAGCGTTCCCGATCGTTTTTCATCAGCAGCAAATCTACAAAATCATTAACTTCTTGAATAAGAGAATCTGGTAATTGCTCAATTTTGGCTATAGTTTCTTCATGAATGGTCATTTTGTCAATTATTCTCCTCTACAGTTATTTAACTAAATATTTTTATTTAAACAAGATTATTCTATTTGTTGTTTATTAATTTGGGCTGGTGCGTTACGCGATCGCTAACGCACCCTACGCCTATAGCACACCGCCAAGGGATACTGCTGTTAGCGATCGCCCTTCATGTGATTTTTATACTACTTTTTGAAGTCATAGTTCAAGTAGCATCGTAGGTTGGGTTGAGGTAACGAAACCCAACAAGCCACAAAATTGGTGTTGGGTCGTCGAAGGGGGGCTACCCCACAATTGATAAGATGTACTTTTTAAACACACTCTAAGCTGATTATACTATATTAACAATAAACTGTACCCATTAACAATGATGCAAACCTCCTACCGTCTTAATGCAAGGGATCTGGACGAGAATTTTCTAGAATCTCTAAAAACTTTATTTCAAGACAGAGAAATAGAGATTTTGGTATATGATGTTGACGAAACTACCTATCTATCTAAGTCGCAAGCCAATCAGCAGCACTTACTCAAGGCTATAAAGAACGTTAATAAAGGGGCAAATCTTGTAGAAATCAACCTTGAGGAGCTTGAATGAATCGGCGGATTATCTTTGAAGCTTCTGCATTTGAAGATTTTAATCAATGGGCAAGACTCAATAAAAAAATACACCAAAAAATTGTCACTCTAATTAAAGATATTAACCAACCCCTTATTTAGGACTAGGTAAACCAGAAGCTCTCAAACATGAATATAGCGGTTATTGGTCGCGACGCATCAATGATGAACATCGTCTTATTTATAAAGTGACAGATTCAGAGATTATGGTTGTTGCTTGCAAATATCATTACGATCGCTGACTAACGAAAAATTAAATTACTTAGCCAATATATAGGATTAATCAAGCTGCGGTGCGGTGCGTTACGCACGCGAAGCGCCGCTCTTAGCGCCCGCACCCTACAAAAAACTTATCTCTCTGTGTCCTCTGCGTCTCTGTGGTTTTTTAATTCCCTAGGATTCATGAATTATAAACAATGTTTGGTGGGCAATGCCGCACCCTACAAGAAACTCAAAGTCCACCTGTCCCATTTAATAATCAACAATAATTAATCAATCGACTTATTTTTACCCGTCTCAGCAACCAGCAACCAGTGACCAGTTTTCTGATAATGTTGTGGTGTGGGTCACCAAATTGAAAAGTATAGGGCTTCGTGGGGTAGTCGGTAAGGGGAAAGGCTTGTTATTCCTTGTAGATAGTTAGTTTCACCTAGTAAGTGTAATAGATATAATTAAAAAAGAAGCAATTTCTCGCAAATCGACTAAGATAATTGGCTGATGCTTTATCATTCAGATCATGGTGGTTTCTACTTTTATACTACATATGCAGGACTATGTATCGCTTTTCATCAATGAGAGAATTAATAACCAATAGATTATAATACACTCACATTATAAAAAATGATTGATAATGTACCCCTGGAAAGTTTGTTGGGCTCGGAAGCAGTCTCCCCTATCTTACAATTTAGTTCTGAAGATTCTCCCACAACAGCAAACCATCAAGATAAAATATTAGATATTGTCACCCCAACTCACCTGGTAGAAACTAAGGAACAGGAGAAGTTGAAAACAAATCTCCGTAAAAACGTAACGATCCACCGGTTTGCCACTAAAAAACCGCCAGATAGGCTGTCGGGTAGAAATTCCTACCTGAGTGGCTAAATATTGTTGCGTCCGTTGTTTCCGTTGAAACACTTGTTTTGCTTTGCGTATGCCTTCTGTTGAGGCGTAGAGCGATCGCTTCGCCATTGCTAATCCTAAAACCAACTTTCTTACCTAAATTATACAACTTCAAGTTAGCAAATACCCTATTTAAAACACTAAATTTCGCTTAATTGCGGATGCGATCGCCACCTTCCCAGATTTACAAGAAAATAGACAGCGGGAAAACAAAGGAAATGATTTAAAAAACAGCAGGAGAGAGTCAAACTCCGATTATTTTCTTTGCTGGAAAAGCAATAGGCATGAGGATAATGAAGAAAATTTTGGCCATCGAAGATGAGACAGTTATTCGGGAAAACATTTGCGATTTGCTGAGTTTAGAAGACTACCATGCGATGGCAGCAGAAAATGGAAAAATAGGAGTTGCTAGAGCTATGGAGCATTTGCCAGATTTAATTCTTTGCGATATCATGATGCCAGAATTAGATGGCTATGGGGTTCTCCATCAATTAAAACAAAACTCGGCAACTAAGACTATTCCTTTTATCTTTTTGACTGCTAAAGCAACAAAAATGGATTTTCGCTAGGGCATAGAATTGGGAGCTGATGATTACATCATCAAACCGTTTCGAGCAAGGGAACTGTTAGCAACTGTTCGTACTCATTTAGCCAAACAAGCAGTTCTTAACTGCAATTTCCAGGACAAGTCAGAAGATTTAGTCCGTAATGGAACTTTTTCCTCTATAATAACAAATAACCAACAACCAACATCGATTTGATGGCAGAAGCCTCGAAGATAATTCAATTACCCAGTAGCGAAAGCGCCATGGCTTTAGCAGGAGGAACGGGCTCGGAAAATCTCCAATTCCTGGCACGTCATACTGGCGCTAAGTTGGTGCTGAGAGGCCGAGATTTGTCCATCTACGGCAAGGAAAAAGCAGTGGAACGCTGCCTGGAGGTAGTGCGGAGTCTCAAGCCTTTTTGGTCGGAAGAAAAGCCTATTGCCCAACCGGATATTTTCACCGCTTTTCATGCCTTAGACACAGGAAGGTCGGAAGAATACCAGGACTTGCAAAAGAACGTTCTGGCTCGTACTCGGAACGGAGAATTAATTCGAGCGAAAACATTCCGTCAGCGGGAATATATTAAAGCGATTCAAACCCATGATATCACTTTCTGCATCGGACCGGCAGGCACGGGGAAAACTTTTTTAGCCGCAGTTTTGGCTGTGTCTCAATTACTAGAAGAGAAGTGCGATCGCCTCATTCTCACTCGTCCGGCAGTGGAAGCGGGGGAAAAATTGGGCTTTTTACCGGGAGACTTGCAGCAAAAAGTAAATCCTTTCCTTCGTCCTCTCTACGATGCTCTCTACCAGTTTATTGCCCCCGAGAAGATTCCCGAACTGATGGAAAAAGGCAAGATAGAAGTGGCTCCTCTGGCTTACATGCGAGGTCGCACTCTCAGCAATGCCTTCGTTATTGTGGATGAAGCCCAAAATACCACCCCGGCCCAATTGAAAATGGTGCTGACTCGTTTGGGATTTGCTTCTCGCATGGTGGTGACTGGGGATATTACTCAAACTGACTTGCCCAACTATCAAGAATCTGGCTTAGTGGTGGCGCGGAAAATTTTGCGCTCTGTAGAAGGTATTGCCTTTTGCCAGTTATCTGCAGCAGATGTGGTTCGTCATCCCTTAGTGCAGAAAATTGTTGCGGCTTATGAAGATTTCGAGAAGAAATAGAAACTGCTATGTTAGATTAACTAATAATAAATATGACATTGTTTGGTTTTGAGGAGCTATTAGTAGGGTGCGTTCGTAACGCACCACACTACCTATAGTGTCTCAGACCAAATTTTGCCTAAGTCCTGTAAATATAACATTGTTTGATTTTGAGGAGAAGAGATTTAGATGAGTTGGACGAAAGTGCTGAAGTCAGATGCCCTGAAACCGGGGGATAGGGAAGTGGTGAAAGTGGGTGATCGCAAGATTTTAGTTTTGAATCATGAAGGGGAGCTATATGCGGTGGATAATGCTTGTCCTCATCTGAAATTATCCCTGAAAAAAAGCAAAATTACCAAGGATTGCGCTTTAGTTTGTCCTTGGCATAAAAGTGCTTTTGACTTGCGCACTGGGGAAGTGAAAGAGTGGACTCCCTGGCCTCCTTTGGTAGGTAATTTAATGGGTAAGATATCTTCTTCTCAGTCTTTGCAAACTTTTCCGACTAAAATCAAGGACGGCAGCATTTGGGTTGATGTGAATCAATAAAGAAAATAAGATTAACATCTTCAATCAACAATGAACCAACAACAAATAACTAACAATCATGAAAAGTATAACTGATTCAACTTTAAGAAACTCACTTCCTGCCATCATGGATAGTATAAATCAAGAACATAGCCCTATAACGGTAACGAGGGAAAATGGTAAGCCAGTGGTAATTATGTCTCTCGATGATTTTAAATCTTATGAAGCTACTGCTCATTTAATGTCAAGTGGTAATAATGTAGAAAGAATTAATCGTTCTATCGCTCAGTTAGAAGCTGGTAAAGGTATAGAAAGAGGATTAATTGAGGAATGAACTTATCTTGGTCTGATGAAGCATGGGTTGAGAAACCGGGTTTCTTGGCAAAATTTCAGCATTATTCCTAAAATAATAGAAGAAACCCGGTTTCTTGGCTAAAACCTATTTTCAAAATTTTGGATCTCTTTTCCCTCTTCCCGGACAGTGAGCGAAGTCGAACTGCTTCCCTCTTCCCTTTGTCTAAACAGATGTGTTTATATCTCAAATGAAAACGCTATAGTAATATGAATTACGAAAATATTTGCTAAAAATAGTTTATTTTTCGTAGGTTGGGTTGAGGTCACGAAACCCTTCGACTACCGCTCAGGGCAGCGCCCAACAAGCCAAAAGATTCGGTGTTAGGTTTCGCTATCGCTCAACCCAACCTACAATTACTACAATTACTAATAGCTGGAAGTCCCCCTTTGATAAGGGGGATTTAGGGGGATATTCTCTATCTATAGCAACTTGCTGTTAATCAAAAGCAGATTCAAGATAATTGTGAATAGTAAAGTGATATCCTCCATAAAGTATCGGGTTGCCTATTTCAACAGATTGATTGGCAAGATTATTCAGAACCCCATCCCTCTTATAATTAACCGCAATTTTATAACTAACAAGAACAACATCAAATCTACAAGGAAAACTAGCTAAACTGGGAGATTGAGAGAGAAACATTTCCGCTGTTTGCCACAGTTTAGCTTGTTTTTGCGGTGTAATAGCCAGCATACCATCAGCGTCCCAATTATGAGGACTTCGGGTTTTAACTTCCACAAAACTAATAGTACTGCATGGTTGTTGGACAATTAGGTCTATTTCTCCCCAACGGCAACGCCAACGAGAATGAAGAATTAACCCACCTCTTGCTTCCAGCCATTTTGCTACTAGCTGTTCTCCTAATTGGCCAATTTTAGTCATTCCGGTTATTGTATAACTATTAACTGTCCACTATCAACTATCAACTGCTATAATATAGTTTTGATAGCATATATTGATTGACAGTCAGCACCCCGCGCCGGAAGCAGCGGGGCTTCGTGCCCTGAAGCTAAAGCTAGCTGACCAGTCTAAGTTCTCTTTATGGGAACTACGTTATCGGCAAGTGTTAAAGTTCCTACCCTGGGATGCGTGCCAGTTCCAGGCTCTAGAACCGAGTCGTTAAACAGCT